>JALSNG010000001.1 GCA_026987155.1 Thermococcus sp.
ACGTCTCGACGATGGGAGGAATCAACACAATACTGGAAAAAAAAACTCCCCTGGGTGAGCTTTGAGGTAACTCCCCATCATCTGTTTCTGAGGAAGGAAGACTACGAGAGAGACAGACGTCTCAAGGTCTACCCACCACTCAGGAGCGAAAGCCACCTAAGAGCCCTCTGGAAAAACTTTTCCAGGATTCCGATAATAGCGAGCGACCACGCACCACATACACCGGAAGACAAGGAAGCCGGAGCGGCGGGAATACCTGGTCTTGAGACGTTTGTCTCCCTACTCCTCGATGCTGTGAGCAGAGGAACTGTGAGCGTTTTCGATGTAGTGAAGAAGATGCACGACAACCCAGTCAGGATATTCGGGATCAGGGGAAGGAACTTCCAAGAGGGCCACGAAGCGACCTTCACTATCGTCGACCTCAAAAGGGAATGGGTCGTTAAACCGGAGGAATTCTACACCAATGCCAAATGGAGTCCGTGGGAGGGAAAAAAGTTGAAAGGAAAGGTAGTAATGACGATTCTGCGTGGAGAGGTCGTGATGGAGGAGGACGAAATCGTGGGAAAACCAGAGGGGGTTCGATTGAATGTACAGCGTGGTTGAGGTGGAGGAGATCTGGGAAGTTGCAAGGAACATCAAAGCATTCAGGTTTTCGAAGGGATACGAGTTCACCCCAGGACAGTTTATCATGGTATGGCTTCCAGGCGTTGGGGAAAAGCCCTTCAGCTTGGCCTGGAACGATTTGATAGTCGTTAAGCGCGTCGGTCCGTTTACGAGGAGGCTCTTCGAACTGGAAGAAGGGGAGCACCTCTGGATAAGGGGGCCCTACGGCAGGGGTTTTGAACCGAAAGGGAAGAAGATTGCTCTCCTCGCAGGGGGGATAGGTATTCCGCCCCTATACGCGTTCGCGAGGCAGAACCATGGGAAGTTCGAGGGGATAACACTGATATACGGTGCCCGCTCGAAGGAGGAACTGGCACTTATGGACGTTGAAGAGTACGTAGACGAAGTTACAATCGCCACAGACGACGGCTCCGCCGGAAGAAAAGGCCTTCCCACGGATCTTCTTGCAGAGAGGAAGAAAGAGTTCGACCATGTATACGCCTGCGGCCCGGAACCAATGTTGAAGGCTATCCTCAAGATTATGAACCACAATAACGTCCAGATTTCGGCAGAACGCTATATGAGGTGCGGAATCGGCGTCTGCGGCTCCTGCAACCTTGGGAAGTACCTCGTCTGCAGGGATGGCCCAGTTTTTGACGGCTCCCAACTGAGGGGACTGCTCTGACCAGTGAACTTTTTAAAGCCCTTCCATCAGCCCCGGCAGGTGAGGTTATGAGATACAGCTGGGAGGAGTTCGCGAGGAGCATGGGTGTTGAACCAGAGATTCTTGAGAACAGGGAAGCGAGGCTCCTAAAGGAGTTTGTGATGGACTTAAAGTTCCCCACCCACTGCCAGTACTGCCAGGGACTCGATTTGAGCAACCCCAACCCAGTCCACCACCCGAGCTATGAGCTTACGCCCGCTTGCAACCACGACTGCATATTCTGCTATTCTAACGTGGCTCTGAAGCTCGGGAAGGCGCCGAAGCCCGGTTACTACGGCTGGAAAAATCCCAGGGCCATAACCGTCTCCCAGTACGGCGAGCCACTCATGAGTCCGCGCATAGTCGAAGTGAACAGAATGCTCAGGGAAAGGTTTCCAGAGGCAAGGCTCGACCTGCAGACCAACGGCTCGCTTTTGACGGAGAAGCTGTGGAGAAAGCTCGACTTTGATCTGGTCATGATAAGCCTCGATGCCGCTTCGCGCGAAAAACACATCAAAATAACCAACGCCGACACCTTTGAGAGTGTGGTAAATGCGCTCAAGATAGTCGGGGAAGACAAAAGCGTGCGCTCGGTTGTAAGAACGATATTCATGCCGGGCATCAACGACGGGGATATTCCAAGAATAGCGGAACTTGCCGCCTCTCTCGGTGTTGACGAGATGATGCTCCAGCCCCTGACAATTCACGAACTGAACGTTGAAAGGCTTAAAAAGGCAGGACTGGATTTTGAGAGGGCTGAAAGCATAAGAGAGTATTTAAAAGTTGCCATGGAAGCAAAAAAGTTCATAGACGTTCGGATAAGCGGTTGCCAGCTTGCAGTTTACAGGACGATGGACCCGTTGACACTCTTCAGCGCGAGACGTGTAGCGAGGGACGTGGTTCCGGCGATGAAGAGGGAAAGGCGTTAAATACGTCCTCGTCTTTCATGACAGGGGATGAACATGATACGTGAAGTGCTTGCCCTCATACTTCTGACGGCGTTTCTCCTCATTAGCATATTCCTGATGCTGATTCGGGTCTTCGAAAGCCTGGCCGGAATGACCTGGAGGAAGACATTCCGTATTGAGATCCCAGAGAACGAGAAGAAAGGTCTCGAAAAGATCTACACACCAATCTGGATAGCCGTTGGAGCTTGGGCGTTTCTCAAACTCTGGAATTGGAATCTCGCAGGAGCAGGTGCTTCCCTGTTTGGCTTTCTTGCATTCAGGAGCGGGGCAAACATCACCAAAACGCTAATCTACGGCCTCCATGACAAGAAAATTATAGAGGAATACACGGAAGACAGCAGGGTTATGAGAATCATCGGAAAGGTCACCAAACTGTCGCTGTTACTCGAATCAGCCTTCGTTGTGGCGTTTGCCCTCGCATACAAAGCCCTTTCCATGAACCTCAGTCCGGGCGGAATGAGCTCAAATACCTTCATTCTCTCACTCTGGCTCACCGGGCTTGCCTTTGGCCTTTTCTTTGGCTGGCTCATAGCCAGTAACACCCGAGGGATACTTCTGAAGAACGCCATAGCTACGGTGGGCTTTTTCACCACTAAGACGGGTAAGAAGAAGGGGGTCGAGACAGTAAAGAAGGCAAAGGGAACCACTAAAAAGCTCAAGTCTATGGTGCCAAAACTGCCCAGATAAAGCTTTTAAGAACTTTCCATCTCCTCTACCCATGCTCAAGTGCTCGCTCTGCGCACACGATGAGAGAACGGCGAAGATAGACATAATCGACGGAAAACCGCTCTGCCGGGAGTGTCAAGTCTATTTGAAGCATCCCGTCGACAGGGAAAAGATCCGCGCCGAGCTTGAGGAGCTAATGAGAGATGTTGAAAGGGCGATCGTTGCCTACTCCGGCGGGAAGGATAGCGTTGTTGCGCTCTACTTGGCAAAGGAAGCCTACAATATTCCCGAACTGGAGGCGGTAATGGTCGACCATGGGCTAATGGCGAAAGAAGCCATAGAAAACGCGGAGAGGATTTCCCGGGCACTTGACGTTCCGTTTACGATTCTGCAATACGACTACTCCGACATCTTCCGTGAGGCATTGATTAAGGCCCAGAGCCCTTGCAGGGCGTGCTCAAGGAGAACAATGGAGGAGTTAAGGAAATTCGCTCTCAGAAAGGGATACAAGCACATAATAACTGGCCATGAGCTTCCCTTCGGCCACCACCCGTACAGGCTCATGAGCGGGGAGATAACCCAGATACGGCTCCTCTCCATGATGACTGAAAGAGAACGCCTCGATATTCTGAAAAAGCTTCCCTTTGAATTTCCTGAGTTACCTGGCTACACCACCAACTGCCTCGTTCTTGGACCGGCCCTGGAGCGCTACTGGGAGGTTCACGGCCACAGCTTTGAGCAGAGACGGATAGCAGCCTTAGTCAGATACGGCCTTATGGACAGAGAGAGAGCAGAGATAATGCTCTCAAAGCCCAACGTCCATAAACGGCAGAGGGAATGGGTCTTTAAAAAACTCGGAATCCAAAGTCTTCTTTAGATGGAGTTCACTACTTCGTCTCTTAAAGCGTAAGATATTTAAACTCGAACCTCTAAGTTTAACACCGGTGTAAAATATGGGAAATGGGGGTCCCCTGGTAAGAATCGCCCTCAGAAACCTCAGCCTCTTTTTAGTGGCCTTCCTAATAACCTCCTCGATAATAGCCTGGGCTCAGTGGAGCACCACCCGCTACCAATTGGAGGATTCATACGTCTCCATGCTAAAACTCATAGAGAGAACCCCCGGTCTTCAGGAGAGGGCTAAGGAAAGCGGGATGAGCTACGAGGAGTACGCTTGGTACTTAGTCTACAAGAGCCTCAACATAAGACCCGGTTATTTTGAAACCCTGAAGGTTTACTACGGCTATGTATGGGACGCCGTCCGCGGAAAGACCGAAAGGTGGGGAAATCTGTGGGACTATGTCAAAAACACGACTTCTATATTCCTACTGGCTGAAGTAAGTACACTGATTGCCGGCCTCTACCTCGGACTAAAGGCAGGGTACAACGGGAAAAAGGTAGAAAAACTTGTATCAACGCTTGCCCCCTTTCTTTCAGCAATTCCAAGCTGGTTCATAGGAGCAATACTTTTTCTGATACTCTGGGATCTCGGATACACCCCAGATTTCCAGATGAGGATGCAACAGGCAAGCATCAACGGGAGTTCAGATTGGAGCACTTATTTTTTGGCATACCTCCCGCCAGCACTCACAGTTTTCTTCTCAATGGTCTTTGAATACGCTTTTATAGTCAAGAATCTCGTCGCCCAGGAGAGAATTGCAAATCATGTAATTGCAGATAGGGCGAAAGGGCTTCCTGACGGAAGGATAAGGAGAAAGATACTGAAAACGGCGCTTCCCCAGTTCCTCACTTACACCACCTACAACCTGCTCGAAGTACTAACGGCAGTTCTCGTCGTGGAGATAATCTTCAACGTTAGGGGCATGGGCTACCTCCTCCTCTCGTCCTTTAAGGTGGTTTACAAACCCCCTGACGGGATATACCTCTACCTATACCCTCAACTCCTGATTTTCGTGTCCCTAATTATGTTGAGCCTGTACTTCATTGTATCAACGGTCCTGGAGGGGGTATACTCCCATCTCGACCCCAGGAAATCTGGAGGGAGTTAAGTTGATGAGCAAGCTTAAAGTCGGCACAGGCATCGTGGTTTTCTACTTAATCCTCGCTCTCCTTTCACCGCACATGGTGAACCCAAAGGACATAGAGAACTGGTACTCGATGACGTACTGGAAGGACAATCCCAGGTTTGCCCCTCCCGAATGGATCAACCTACTGGGTAAGAACCTACCCCCAAGCGAAGATTTAGATGTGATCAAGATGGGAGAAGGGACGTACAGGGCAGAGTACAACTTCAGGTATTCCGAGATTCCAACGGACATTGTTATCACCTTCAACAAAAAGCCGGAGGGTACAGTAAGGATAAACGTCACAACGCCCGATGGAAGAACCTTCACAGTGTATTCCGGACTCCCCGTTGAGTTTGACTTCGCCAAGTCATATCCAGTGGTAAGGAGCATGGCGGTGAATTCCGGAACCAACCTTGACCCAAACGAGTTCATAACAATGATGGCCACTGGAAGGGCCCTCAACCTCGTGTTTTCAAGGAAAAATGGGAACTCATGGAAGCCGGTAAATGGCCGCTATACCTTTACCGTGGAGGCCAGCTCCAAACCTAAGGTAAAAGTGATCGGAAAGGTCCACGGACTCATGGGCACGGACGCGATGGGGAGGGATCTGTGGAGTGCATTCCTCTGGGGGACAAGACAAACTCTTGTACTCGTGTTCGCAATCTCAGGAAGTGCCGTACTCTTGGGAACTCTGTTCGGGTTAATAGGTTCCATTTCCGGAAAAGCAGGGGAAACCGTTGATTTCGTGTCGAGGGTCTCCACAATGCTACCGATGATACCCATCCTCATAGCCATTATCCCCATACTTCAGAGGGTAAGCTATTATGGCAGTCTTGAGGTTCCTATCTCGGCTTTTGCACTAATTCTCGGCCTTCTGCTTTTCGGGAGGATATCCCGAAACGTAAAGGCAATTGTAGGGGTGGAAAAGAGAAAGGAATACGTGAAAGCTTCAAAAGCCCTCGGGGGTAATGAGTGGTGGATAGTTCGTCACCATATCCTG
>JALSNG010000002.1 GCA_026987155.1 Thermococcus sp.
AGCTCAGGAAGGTTCCGCTCGTGGTTACGGGCTTCACACGGGAGTGGCTGGAGCAGAGGATTGACTTAGCCGAGTTTCTCAGAGCAAGGCCGAGGAAAGCTTAATTTTTTCTGCTTTCTAATGCTCGTTTTTGTCCACTCTTTTACTCAGGCTTCTTTTGAACGGTTCTAAGCGAGAAACATGTATTAGACTAAACTCATACTTAAAAGAAAGAAGAAGAAACTTTACTTATATCGAAGGGAAAAACTTATAAGGGGAAGTTACACAGGACGCTAATAAAGTTCCCAAATCCTGTAACCATTGCGATTGGAGCCGCATTAACCGCGGCAGGGATAACCATTACCTATGAGGCGAGTGAGATGGATAAGTATTACGAATCCACAGATGGGCAGTATATCTGGATGGTTCTTGAGAGCGATTATTACTACCCATGGGTTCCTCTATATGATATGGCCTCTACATTTACGGTTTATGGATACAATGAACAAACTGGAAAGAAGTATGTTTTCCTTCCCCGTATGGAGATTCCTGGGGTAGTCGGTCTAACTAACGAGGCGATAGCAGGAGCAATCTCCAAGGTTGCCCATGACTGGGTTAATGCCCATGGTAATGCATGGATAACTGTAGCATAATTTTTTGCGGAGATAAACAAAATGGAAAGGGTGATACTATGAGGTCCCACCTTTGGGATGGTATCATAGCTGGTACTTTGGCCTTTTTCCTCCTTTTATTCTTTCACTCAAGAGAGTACTTTATACACCATCATCTGATGTTTGTCTCCTTTGCAACGCTTGTCCTGCTGGGGGCATTCAGGGCGTACGACACTTACAGGAGGGGAATGATTTCTAAGGTTCAACTGTGTGTTACCTTCATGTTGCTCGCTCTTTTCCTCGCACTGGGTCTGTGGATTGACAGCGTGTCGAATAGAATGCCGTTATCTATCTGAGGTGGGCAATATGAAAAGGTTTGATCTCCTGCTGAGTTTTTTTGAAGGATTCATGGTGACATGGAATCCCTTTACGATGGCCCTTTCAGCTGTTGCATTATCTATTGAGACGACTATCTTAAAGTTTAAAACAACTCCCCTGAGAAACGCCTTCTACCTTTTGGGCGCATTGGTGGGAACCCTCTACTCCTACTATTCTGTTGGGACCTGGTTCATGGAGTGGGGTGGACTCTGGTGGGTACCAACTGGCATGGTTATTGCCTCTGCCCTCGGGATCCCGATAACTTGGTACTTTGAGCAAAAAGAAACCTGAGGTGGATGCACACCTTTTTAAACCCCTGCCCACAACTAAGACCAACGCAGCCCCACGCCTCGTGAGAGGCCTGGGGAAGCAGGAGGAATAGACATGATAAAAATCCACACAGTTAGCGGTTACGAGGAAGTCGGCAAGAACATGACGGCTGTAGAATACAACGGGGAAGCGGTTATAATCGACATGGGGATAAGGCTCGACCGCGTTCTCATCCACGAGGACGTCAACATCCAGCAGTTTCCGGCCAAGGAGCTCCAGAAGCTTGGCGCCATTCCAGACGATTCTTCAATCAGAAACAAGAAGGTTGTCGCCATAACTTTCACCCACGGCCACCTCGACCACATTGGTGCCGTTGCCAAGCTCGCTCCCCATTATCCGGACGTTCCGATATATGGCACTCCCTACACGATAAGGCTCGCCAAAGGTGAAGTCAAGAGCGAGCAGTACTTCGAGGTCAAAAACCCGATGTACGAGACGGAATACGGGGAAATAGTCCAGGTGAGCGAGAACCTTGCCATAGAGTTCGTTAGAATGACCCATTCGATTCCCCAGGCGGCAATGGTTGTGATTCACACTCCTGAGGGCGCTGTGGTTCATACCGGTGACTTCAAGTTCGATAACAACAATCCCCTCGGCGAGAGGCCCGACTATAAAAGGTTGAAAGAGCTCGGCAAGGAGGGCGTCAAGGTTCTCATAGCTGAATCAACCCGCGTTGCAGAGCCTACTAAGACGCCGAGCGAGGCCGTTGCCCAGATGCTCCTTGAGGACTTCTTCCTCTACGAGGGCATGGAGGCCGATGGGCTGATAGCAACGACCTTCGCCAGCCACATTTCTCGCCTTCAGGAGCTCATCTGGATAGCGAACAGAATGGGGCGTCAGGCAGTTCTCGTTGGTCGTTCGCTCGCCAAGTACACCGGAATAGCCAAGCAGCTCGGCCTCATCAAGATGAAGGGAGCGAAGGCCGTGAGGAGCCCAAACGCCGTCAGGAAGGCTCTCAAAGAGGTTTCTCAGGCAAGGGAGAACTATTTGCTGATAGTCACCGGACACCAGGGAGAGCCGGGTGCCGTTTTGACCAGAATGGCCAACGGGGAGCTATACGACATAGGAAAGCGCGACACGGTAGTTTTCTCTGCCGGGACGATACCGAATCCGCTCAACAGAGCCCAGCGCTACGTCCTTGAAACGAAGCTCAAGATGAAGGGGGTTAGAATGATTAAGGACCTCCACGTCAGCGGCCACGCCAGCAGGGAAGACCACCGCTACCTCATCAGAATGCTGAACCCGGAGAACATAGTTCCAGCGCACGGTGAGTTCAGAATGCTGACCCACTACGCGGAGCTGGCCGAGGAGGAAGGCTACCTCATAGGTAGGGACGTCTTCGTGTCGAGAAACGGCTACAAGGTGGAGATTCCCTGAGGGCAAAACTGATAAAGAGTTGCCCTATCTTTCCTTTAGATTGCTTTCATCACTCATGGGGTGATACAATGGGGAAGTACGATGAGCTGTTCGCAAGGGTTAAAGAGACCGCAAAGGACGTCGATAAAACAATATTTGATCTCATCCCGGAAAAGGAGCCGAGGGCCCTCTACGAGGCGTCCAGACACTATCCACTCGCCGGTGGAAAGAGGGTTCGCCCCTTCGTGGTTCTCCGCGCGGCGGAGGCAGTCGGTGGCGACCCAAGAAAGGCCCTATATCCAGCAGCAGCCGTCGAGTTCATCCACAACTACTCGCTGGTTCACGATGACATAATGGATATGGACGAGTTAAGGAGAGGAAGACCGACCGTCCACAAGCTCTGGGGCGTCAACATGGCCATCTTGGCTGGCGACTTACTCTTCAGCAAGGCCTTTGAGGCGATAGCCAGGGCCGATGTGAGTCCGGAGAAAAAAGAGAGAATCCTTGATGTTCTCGTGAGAACCTCCAACATGCTCTGCGAGGGCCAGGCCCTCGACATCGAGTTCGAAACGAAGGAAGAAGTCACCGTCGAGGAGTACCTCAAGATGATCAGCGGAAAGACCGGTGCCCTCTTCCAGGGTTCGGCCGAGATAGGTGCGATAGTCGGGACCGATAATGAGGAGTATATCAAAGCCCTCTCAAAGTGGGGGATGAACGTCGGAATAGCCTTCCAGATATGGGATGACGTGCTTGACCTTATCGCCGATGAGGAAAAGCTTGGAAAACCCGTGGGGAGTGACATACGTAAGGGTAAGAAGACGCTGATAGTGGGGCACTTCTTCCAGAACGCGAGCGAGGAAGACAAGGCCGAATTCCTTAAGGTCTTCGGCAAATACGCCGGCGACGCTAAAGATGATGCCCTGATTCATGAGGACGTTAAGGAGGAAGTTGCTAAAGCCATCGAGCTTCTCAAAAAGTACGGCAGCATCGATTACGCCGCACAATACGCCAAGAACCTGGTTAAGGAGGCCAACGAAGCTTTGAAAGTCCTCCCAGAGAGCGAGGCGAGGAAGGATCTGGAGCTTTTGGCGGAGTTTTTGGTTGAGAGGGAGTTCTGATTTCTGGCTTTTTCTTTGCTTCTCCTACCACTGGATCTCATGCAAAATTTTATAACATCGCTCCTCGAAATGGTTCTCTGGTGGATTAAGTGGGACAGTCTAAGTGGGGAGTTCTCTACGTAATGAGTGCGGCGCTCTTCATAATGTTCATCGACACAACGATGATGAACGTTTCCATAAGCGCCCTTGTTAAGGATTTGGACACCACCGTGACTGGTGTCCAGGGCGCGATAGCCCTTTACGCCCTTGTAATGGCCGCGTTCATGATACCGGGTGCAAAACTTGCCGATATTTGGGGGACGAGGAAGGTCTTTTTCAGGGGGCTGGTGATATACACAATAGGAACGCTGATGGCAGCTTTCGCCCCCAACCTGGCTTTTCTGCTCCTTGGATGGTCTATCCTTGAGGGCATAGGCGCTGCGATGATGATGCCCGCAACGGTTACCTACATAACAAAGGCTTACACTGGCCGGGACAGGGCCTTTGCCTTTGGTGTCTGGGGTGGCGTCGGCGGCGCTGCCGCTGCCTTCGGTCCGATAATCGGGGGGTTCTTTACGACTTACTTCACCTGGCGCCTCGGCTTCTTTATGGAGGCAATAATAGCGGCTGGAATCTTTGCCCGCTTGAGGATACTCTCGGACTACAGACCCAGGCGGAAAGTAAAGCTCGACGTTGTTGGTGCCATCCTGGTTGGGGTGGGTCTGTTTCTCCTGACTCTCTCGGTGCTCATCATGGACCCTCTATCTAATCCGCCGGTTCTGCTCCTCATGGTTCTCGGCCTTGTAACCCTGTTTCTCTTTTGGCGTCACGAGAAGAATCTGAGGGGTAAGGAGGATGTCTTAATCGACGTGGAAGTCTTCAGGTCAAGGGCCTTCACGGTGGCCAACCTCGTGAGCCTCTTTTTCCAGGTAAGCCTTGCCGGCCTGATGTTCACTGTTCCCGTCTTCGTTCAGCAGTACCTCGGGTACAACGCCATCCAAACTGGTTTTGTCGTGATTCCCCTTTCGGTGATGATGTTCCTCTCTTCATTGGCCGGTCAGAAGTTTGCAAAACACCTCACGCCCAAGAGGATAATCCAGCTTGGAATAGGACTGACGTTCTTTGGTCTTTACTTTATTCTCGATGTTTTGGGGCCGGGGGTTACCGGAAAAGAGTTTGCCCCTGGCTTTGCCCTCTATGGAACGGGATACGGTCTGATATTCTCCCAGATAACCAACCTGGCCATGATGGGGGTCAAGCCGGAACAGCAGGCCGACGCATCAGGAATATTCAACGCCCAGAAGCAGTTTGGATTATCTCTCGGCACTGCATTCATAGGGGCGGTTCTGGTTCTGGGGGTTATCAGGAGCCTGACCCGGCAGATTTACGAGTCCGGCCTGTTCGAGGGGAGCAGGGAGGAGATACGAGAGGCCGTGATCCAGTGGATACTAAAAATGCAGGCCGGAGAGCTCAGCGTGCCGCCGGAGTATCACGATTTGGTTATCAAAATCCTGAGGATTTCGTTCGTCGATGCGATGAGGCTGGCGATGGCCGTTATGATGGGATTGTTAGTCATCAGCGTGGCCCTGTCCTTCTTCCTGCCCGCTGGCGAGGGAGGGGGCTAACCTTCCGCGACCAGCCAGCCAACCGGCGGATGCTCCGCTCCTCTTTTCCACTTTTCGTAGGCGCCATCCCACTGCTCTAAGATCTCGGTGCGCTTCTTCTTGTTTTCAATCTTTGCCACGTACTCCCGTGGGATATAAGCTAGGTAGTGCGGCAAAGCCGGCTCGAAGGTTCCGCTCTCGATTACCATTCCGCCGGCTTCCTCGATGAGCTCCCGGAGTTTCTCAAGCGTTGGATAGTGCAGGTCGTCCTTCTCGCCGAAGAGCGCCTCAAAGATGTCCTCGCGCAGGTTGTACAGCTCAAGGTGCGCCCTCTGCCTCTCGTTGTTCGCTATGGGAAGGCTTTCC
>JALSNG010000003.1 GCA_026987155.1 Thermococcus sp.
TTACGATCGGTGGTATTAATGGGACATCTCGCGCTCGTCGTTGCGTTGCTCATCGTTTCCGCCTCCCTTGGCTACGCATACCACGAGAAGATAGGAGAGGTGGGAAGGGGCTTTTTGGCCCTCGACCTCAGGGGGGCGAATGCACTCGACCCAGTGACGGGCAACTTTTCGGTTGTCGTAACGCCTGCCCTAATAATCGAGGGGGGCGAAGTTAAGGGTTTTTCTCGCTTTGAACTCAGGGGAAACGTCTGGGGACTGCTCAAAACCACCACTGGAGTGGGGAGTGAGCTCACAAGGGTGTGGCTCGACGAGGGTCTTTCGCTGTCTTTGCCATTTCTCCGGGAAGAGGTGGTGGTATGAAGGACGCCCTGGCAGTTCTCGCGGTTCTCTTCCTCATCGCCCTCTTCTTCCTGCCGGCTTATTTCATTGGCAGGTTCTACTTCCTCCTTGTGGCTCTCTACCTAATGGCGTTAGCTGCCTCTGATAAACTCAAACTTGGTAAAGCTGCCGAGAGGGTAATTTCCTTGGCTTTCCTGTTTGTTGTTCTGTACCTCATGGGGAGAAAAGAGGGGGATCCCTGGAACTTCGTGGCGGTTGGAATCCTGGTGGTTGCGGTGGACGGCTTAAAGGGGCACATCTCAAGGAGGGAGAAAAATGAAGGTAGCTCTAATCCCGATGAAGGTTGAGGTTGGGAACTTTGAAACCAACTGGGGAGAGTTCAGGCGAAGGTTTAACGAGGCATTGATGCACAAACCCGACTTCGTTGTCTTCCCGGAGTACTGTTTAACTGGTTTTGAGGAGTGGGACTTCAGCGGGGCGGAGCTTTACGGCGAGATAGTTGCTCGGGTGAGTGAACTGGCCAGGAAGGCAAGCGTTTACGTCGTCTTCGGCCTTCTCGAACCCTACAAAAACTGCGTCTACAACTCCGCCCTTCTAATAGGCCGGAACGGCGAGGTTCTGCTGAGGCACCGCAAGTTCCAAGAACCTTACAAGTTCTGCACCGGCAACACAGTAAGGACTGCAAGAACCGAGTTCGGGAAGGTCTCAATAATCATCTGCGGCGACCTGTACAACA
Source organism: Thermococcus sp. (assembly GCA_026987155.1). Lineage (GTDB taxonomy): Archaea > Methanobacteriota_B > Thermococci > Thermococcales > Thermococcaceae > Thermococcus. Next base: position 1,076 of record JALSNG010000003.1, read on the forward strand.
AGAGGATAGCGAAGTGGATTAAGCGCAAAAGGCCGGACTTCATCTTCGTGCCGATGGAGTACTCCCCGGACTACGGCGAGCCGAACGAGGAGGACGTTGAAGCGATGGCCGAGAGAGTTAGACTTCTCGGCGTTAAGACATTCATAGTCAACAGCTACCCTCCCGGTGGGGCATGGGTTTTCAGTCCCGATGGAAAGCTCGTGGCATCGTCAGATGGGGATGAGACGCTGGTTGTGGACGTTTGAACCCAAAACACTTAAACCACTTTCCACATAATCCCTCCCGGTGATCCCATGGAGCTCTACGACGTCTCCGAGTTCTGGAAGTTCGACCTTCGCGTCGGCCTCGTGAGGAAGGCGGAGAAGCTGAGGCGCACTAGAAAGCTGATAAAGCTCGACGTGGATTTCGGAAGTGAACGGAGGACGATAATAACCGGCATAGCCGACCAGTACGACCCGGAGGAACTCGAAGGTAAGAAGTTCATATTCCTCCTCAACCTCAAGCCCAGGGAACTCTCGGGTGTTAAAAGCGAGGGCATGCTCCTGGTTGCGGAGAACGAGGACGGAAGGGTCTACCTCATCCCGGTCCCTGATGAAGTTCCACCGGGAACAAGGGTGTGGTAGATGCCCTCAGCCAGATTCATTGATGGTAACGTTGCCTTCTCGCGGATGCCCTCTTTGGAAGAAATGGACGATGTTGCGGAAACCTTCAAAGCTATCGTTGTGCTCGTCGAGGGGTTCGAGCTCCCCTACAGCCTGGACGAATGGGGGAAGAGGGGCGTTGAGGTTTTCCACAGTCCCGTTCGGGATTTCTCGGCCCCTGACCTGGGGCAACTCCTCGGAATCCTTCGCTGGATTGAGGCGAGGGTTACGGAGGGCAAAAAGGTTCTTATCCACTGCCTCGGCGGCTGTGGGAGGAGCGGAACCGTTGCAGTTGCCTGGCTCATGTACTCGAAGGACCTCCCCCTGGGGAAAGCCTTGAGAAGAGTCCGCTCCCTGAGGCCCTGTGCCGTAGAAACAGTGGAACAGCTTCAGATGCTCAGGGAATTGGACAAAATTCTGAAAAAATGACAAGAAACTTGGACATTTTTGTGAGTTTTATGCATTTTTGACAGCGAATCGGCCGCTACACTTAATTAGGTAAAAAGCAAGCCCAAGCGGGGTGAACAACCATGGCAGGGGTAACTGATCTTGGAAAGGGGTTAAAGGTCAAAACACCCATCCGGGTGAGCCCCTGCCATCATCATCTCTTCTGAAGCACCGTCCTTTAACTGTGGGAGGTGCCTATGTTGAAAAAAATCCTCTCAGATTACCTTATGTTAGCGGAGATTGGTAACAGGCTTAGAAACTCCTTTGAGCTATGGGGGTACAGGGAAGTTCTGTTTCCGGCCATCGAGGACTATTCGCCAGACATAAGAAAAGGCACGAAATTTGCCCACGGGAACGGTTTCTACCTGATAAACCCGGACACAACCTCAAGGATTATCAAAAGCTTTCGGAACGGAAGGACCAGAGTTTATTACATAAGCGAAGTTCTCGATGGAGGAACGCGGGGCAAATGGGAGGCCGGAGTGGAGTTAATAGGGGGAAAGGACATCTCAATGCACGTAGAGGTACTTCTCGTGGCAATCACCGCGCTCGAGAACCTCGGGATAAAGGAGTTCTACATCGACCTCGGTAGTCTGAAAGTCTGGGAAGAGGCTACGAAGGGCATAGAAACCTTCAGGGAAGAAGTGAGAAAGGCCCTCCTTAAGAGAAACTTCGGGATAATAGAGGACCTGCCCATTTCCCCCGGGAGAAAACACATGATGTGGAAACTCTTCAATTTCAGAGGGAAACGCTCCGGGGTGGAAAAACTCGATAGAATAGTGGAAGCCGTGAACGATGACAGAATATTCCTCGATTTCGGAACGGTGAGGCCCCTTCCGTACTACACGGACGTGATATTCGAGATATACTCCCCCAACATGGGGAAGCCAATAGGAGGAGGCGGAGAGTACGAGGTCAACGGAAAAAAAGCCATGGGCTTTGCCCTCGACATGGGGGCACTCCTTAGACTATATCGCGGAAAAAAGCGGGAGAGAACCAAAGTGTCAGGAAAGGACACAAAAGAAACCTACTCTCAGGCGAGAGAACTCGTTAAGATGGGAATTCCAGTGGAGGTGATTCAGTGAGATGGGTGCTCCCCAAGGGGCGTCTTCTCAGCCCCTCTGTTGAAATACTGAAACGCGCTGGTTACAAACCCACGCTACCCGAGGGGAGGTCACTCGTTTCCAAGGATGGGAGCGTCTCAATAGCACGGGCCTTCGACGTGCCTGTCTATGTTGAACACGGAATAGACGTTGGGATAGCCGGCACCGACGTTGTTGAAGAACGCGGTAGCGATGTTTTTATACCCCTGGAACTCCCCTTCGGGAAGTGCAGGATGAGCGTTGCTGTGCCGATGGAAAGACCTACGAAGCCTGAGGAAATGGACGGTTACAGGATAGCCACCAAGTATCCCAACATTTCAAGGCGCTACTTCTCTAACCTCGATGTTGAGGTGGAGATAATAAAACTTCACGGGAGCGTTGAATTGGCGGTGAAGACGGGTATAGCCGATGCAATAGTCGATATAGTAGAGACCGGAAGCACCCTCCGAGCCAACGGGCTTGTTGAAGTCGCGAAGGTCATGGACATCTCGGCCCTGCTCCTCGTCAACAGGGTATCTCAGAAGGTTAAGTTTGAGGAAATAAACTCTCTTGTAATGGCCATTAGGAGGGTTATAGATGGAGATTGAAGAATACGTCGGGAATATACTGAGGGAAATCCGCGAGAAAGGAATAGACGCCGTTAGGGAATACTCAAAGAAATTCGACAATTATGACGGCCCCTTCCGAGTGACCGAAGAGGAGTTCAAGGAGGCCGCGAAGGGCATGCCGGAAAAGGACCGCGAGATAATATCCCGCACACTTGAGCGCCTGTGGGAGTACCACGAGAGACAAAAGCCAAAAGAGGAACTTTTCGTTAAGAACGGTTCCCTATACGGCATCATCTATCGCCCCATAGGGAGGATAGGTATTTACGTCCCCGGCGGAAAGCCCCTGCCCTCAACCCTCATGATGGTCGGCGTTCCTGCAAGAATAGCCGGAGTCAAGGAGATAGCGGTAGCAACTCCGCCAAAGGACGGTAAAATCAACCCCTACGTGCTCTACGTGGCGGAACTGCTCGGCATCGATGAGGTCTACAAGCTGGGCGGGGTTCAAGCGATAGGAGCGATGGCCTACGGAGTGGGGATGAAGAAGGTGGACAAGATATTCGGTCCGGGAAACAGGTTCGTCAACGAGGCCAAGAGGCAGGTGTTCGGCGTTGTGGGCATAGACAGCCTCGCCGGGCCGTCGGAGATAGCGGTGATAGCGGACGAGACGGCTGAAAAGGAATACGTCTTAGCGGACCTCCTAAGCCAGCTTGAGCACGGGAAGGACAGCAAAGCATGGCTTCTCACCACTTCAAAGGAACTTGCCAAATACTGCTCGCGCGAGGGGATAGAGGTAATCCTCTGCGAAAGCTTGGAGAAGTGCGCCGAGAAGGCCAACGAAATCGCTCCGGAGCACCTTGAGATAATAACCGCTCGACCTATGGAGCTGGTTGACCTCATCGAGAACGCCGGGGCGATTTACCTCGGCAGCTATACCCCCGTTCCAGCAGCGGACTACTTCCTCGGCGTCAACCACGTCCTTCCGACGGGTGGAGCCGCGAAGTTCAGCGGTGTGCTGACGGTTATGGACTTCCTCAAGCCGATAAGCCTGGCCCAGGTGGGCAGGGGGGAGTTTTTGGCTGAAAGGGAGCTCGGACTGAGGCTGGCCGAGATAGAGGGGATGAAACTTCACAGGAGGAGCATGGAGGTAAGGAAATGAAGGCAAACCACTGCCTCATACACTGCCTGCCGAGGGAGAGGCCGGAACTCATACTGTACCGGAGGTGTGAGGATGAGGAGGAAAACTATGGAGACCGACGTTAGGGTTGAGCTCGATGTCCCAGGGGAAATCAAGACCGGCGACAGAGTCCTCGACCATCTCCTTACTGCCCTGCTCTTTTACATGGGCAGAGAGGCGAGGATAAGGGCGAGCTACGACCTCAGGCACCACCTGTGGGAGGACGTTGGTATAGTTCTCGGCGAGGAGCTCCGCTCAAAGCTCCCGAAAAAGTTCGCCCGCTTCGGGAACGCGGTGATGCCCATGGACGATGCCTTAGTCCTCGTCGCGTTGGACATCTCGGGGAGACCATACGTGAGCGCTGAGCTGGACTTTAAGGAGAGGGAGGAGGGCTTTGAAGTTTCCTTGGTCAGGGAGTTCCTCTGGGGATTGGCAAGGTCGCTAAAGGCTACAATCCACGTGAAAACGCTGAGCGGGGTCAACGCGCACCACGTTATCGAGGCGGCATTTAAAGGCCTCGGCCTGGCCCTCGGGAAGGCAATTCAGGAGAGCGGAAAGCTGGAGAGCACGAAGGGCCTGCTGGAGGTGTGAGGGTGATAGCGATAGTTGATCTGGGGATAGGCAACCTCGCCAACGTGAGAAAAGCCCTTGGGGGAGTCATCACGGGCGACCCCTACGAGATCGAAAAGGCCGAAAAGCTCGTCCTTCCCGGCGTCGGCAACTTCGGGGCGGTAATGGAGAGGCTCGAACCGCTGAAGGGGGTCATACTCGATGCAATAAACGACGGAAAGCCCTTCCTCGGAATATGCCTCGGCCTCCAGCTCCTATTTGAGGGGAGCGAGGAGAGCGAAGGAAAAGGCCTCGGAGTTTTAAGGGGAGAGGTGGTCAGGTTCCAGGGAGTCAGAACCCCGCACATCGGCTGGAACCAGCTGTGGAAGAGGAAGGACTGCCCGCTCTTCGAGGGAATTAAAGATGGGGCGTACTTCTACTTCGTCCACTCATACTACGCTGTCCCAGAAGAGGACATCGTTGCGGGCGTTACGGACTATGAGTCGAAGGGAACGAGAATAGTCTTCACCTCCGCCGTTTGCAGGGAAAACCTCTACGCCGTTCAGTTCCACCCGGAGAAAAGCGGGAAGAACGGATTGACCGTCATGAGAAACTTCAGGAGGCTGTGAGATGGAGGTTTATCCGGCCATAGACCTCATGGACGGGAAGGCAGTGAGACTTTACAAGGGAAGGCGGGATAGCGTCAAGGCCTACGGCGATCCTGTAAAGATAGCGGAGCGCTTTGCCGAGTTAGTTGATAAAATCCACATCGTTGACCTCGACGGTGCATTCGAGGGCTTTCCGAGGAATCTCGGCGTGGTGAAGAGGATAATCGACGAGACCGGGCTGAGGGTTCAGCTCGGAGGGGGTTTAAGGAGTTACGAGGCCATCGAAAGAGCCTACGAAATCGGCGTGGAGAACGTCATAATAGGAACAAAAGCCTTTGACATTGAATTCCTCAGAAGGATAACCGGCGATTTCACCGGAATAACGGTGAGCCTCGACTCGAAGGGCGGAAAGGTTGCTGTAAGGGGCTGGATTGAGAGTGGGATGCCGGTTGAGCGGGCCTACAAAGCCCTGAGGGACTACGTGAACAGGTTCGTTTACACCTCGATCGAGAGGGACGGAACTCTCACCGGAACAGAGGAGATCGAGAGGTTCTGGGAAAGCGAGGAGTTCATCTACGCCGGGGGAGTTTCAAGCGCGAAGGATGTGGAAAAGCTGGCTGAAATCGGCTTCTCTGGAGTCATCGTTGGCAAAGCCCTCTACGAGGGCCTTGTAACCCTTGAGGAACTCATAGGGGTGGTGTAATGCTCGCGAAGAGAATAATAGCGGCCCTCGACATTAGAGCCGGCCGGGTAGTCAAGGGGATAAAGTTCCGCAACATACGCGACGCCGGTGACCCGATTGAACTTGCCAAGCGCTACGAGAGCGAGGGAGTAGACGAGATAGTCTTCCTCGACATCACCGCCTCCCACGAGGGAAGAAAAATCCTTCTCGACCTCGTGGAAAGGATTGCGGGGGAGATATACGTTCCCTTCACGGTGGGAGGGGGGATAAAAACGGTTGAAGAGGCGAGGGAGATAATCAAGCGCGGTGCTGACAAGGTCTTCATCAACACTGCAGCCGTTGAAAGGCCCGAACTGGTGAGGGAGATAGCCGAGATAGTCGGAACCGCAAACCTCGTGGGGGCTATCGACGCCAAGTGGAACGGCTCCTTCTGGGAGGTCTACACCCACGGCGGGAGGAAGGCGAGGGGAATTGATGCAGTCGAGTGGGCGAGAAAGGTGGAGGAACTTGGCGCCGGCGAGATACTGCTCACGAGCATGGACACCGACGGGACGAAGGAGGGGTTCGATATACCTCTGACGAGAGCCGTTGTGGAGGCGGTTGATATACCCGTCATAGCCTCCGGAGGTGCAGGGAAGCCGGAGCACTTCTACGAGGCCTTTAAGGCAGGGGCAGAGGCGGCACTGGCGGCGTCAATCTTCCACTACGGAGAATACACCGTCGGCGAGCTGAAGGAGTACTTAGCGGAGAAGGGGATTCCAATCAGACTCGACTACTGAGGTGGTAGAATGGGCGTGGAAGGGCTAATCGAAAAGGTTGACTGGGAGAAGAACGATGGAATCGTCCCCGTCATCGTTCAGGACACAAAGGGGGAAGTTCTGACGCTCGCCTACGTGGACAGGGAAGCGCTGAGAAGGACTCTCGAGACGGGATACGCGCATTACTATTCGAGGAGCAAGAAGAGGGTGAGAATGAAGGGTGAGATCAGCGGAAACGTTCAGCGAGTTAAGGAAATCAGAATAGACTGCGACAATGACTCACTCCTCTTCATTGTGGAGCAGAAAGGAGCTGCCTGCCACACCGGGAACTACTCCTGCTTTTACAGAAAGCTCGGCGAGCCGGAAAGAGTTCTTCCGATGGACTACTCCCTTGAGGTACTCCGGGAGCTTGAGGAATTGATAAGAAAGCGGAAGGAAAAACCCGTTGAGGGTTCATATACCACAAGACTGTTCCGTGAAGGCAGGGAGAGGATATACAAGAAGTTTGGCGAGGAGGCAGTAGAGGTTCTCGTCGCTGAAAACAGGGAGGGTTTAATCTATGAAACGGCCGATATGCTCTACCACCTGCTCGTCCTTTTAGCGTACAACGGCGTTTCCCTCGGCGAGGTGATGGCCGAGCTGAGGAGGCGGAGGAGATGATAAGGGAGCTGGTCCGGTCTTTCGAACCATACAGGGTTATTGAGGGTGACTACAAGGTATGGCTCGACAAAAACGAGAGCCCCTTCGACCTACCCCTCTTCATAAAAGAAGAGGCGTTCGATGAGTTGAGGGAGTTAAACTTCAACCGATATCCAAGCATAACATCAAAACCCCTGCGTGAGGCCATAGCTGACTTTTATGACATCTCTCCGAAAAACGTTGCTGTGGGAAACGGCAGTGACCAGCTGATAGGATACCTAATTGACCTGTTTGAGGGCGACTACGTGATAACAACCCCCCCTACCTTCGGCATGTACTCCTTCTACGCAAAGCTTAGGCAAGTTCCCGTTCTCGAAATACCCCTTGGAAGGGATTTCACCATAGAAGGAGAAGCCATAGCCGAAAAAGCCGAAAAATCGAGGGTGGTTTTTATAGCGTCCCCCAACAACCCAACCGGAAACCTCCAGCCAGAGGAGGAGATTATCAAAGTTCTGGAGACGGGTAAGCCAGTAGTTCTCGACGAAGCCTACGCCGAATTCGCGGGAAAGAGCCTCTGGGAACTTATTGAGAAGTATCCGAACTTAATCGTTCTTAGAACTTTTTCCAAAGCCTTCGGGCTGGCCGGAATACGGGTCGGATACATGCTCGCAGATGAAGGAATAGTTGAGGCCCTCTACCGAATCCTGCCCCCGTTTCCATTGAGCATTGCCACAATGGTCATTGCAAAAAAGGCCCTCGAATACAGCGACGTGATGGAAAAAAGGGTGCGTTACATAGTAGAAGAAAGGGAGAGGATGCGGAAGCGGCTTGGGGAGTTGGCCTATCCAAGCAGTGCCAATTTCCTCCTGATCAGGGCCGACATCCACGGATTTCTCCTCGAAAGGGGTATTGTGGTGAGAAAGCTCTCAGGAAGACTCAGTGGTCACGTAAGGGTCACCGTGGGCAGGAGGTGGGAGAACAACGCCTTTTTAAACGCCATGGAGGAATGGCTCAATGACATGGGTCGTTTTTGACGTAGACGGGACCTTAATAGACGTGAGCGAGAGTTACGATGTTGCAGTTAAGCTAACCGTCGAGCACCTCCTCAGGAGTTTTGGAAGAAATGAGGAAGTAAAGCTGGAATGGATAAGAGAACTCCGGTCCAAAGGGACCTTTGGAGACGACTTCAAGCTAAGCGAGGCATTGACACTACTCATCCTCTGGGGAAATCCCGAGGAAATCATCGCCAGGTTTCCAGAGGGAGGAGGCGTTGAATGGGTTCGCGAAAAAACGGGGATTGCAATTGAGGAGAGCATGATAGAGAGGTTGTTTAACACGTTCTACCTTGGAGAGGTTTACGATAAGAGCCTCTTCACCTTTCCCGGTCTCTGGAGGAAAGAAAGACCCCTGATCTCACCAAAACTCCTGGAAAGGCTGTCCATGGACTTCAAAGTGGGTGTCGTCACGGGGAGGAGCGGACTCGAGCTCAAACTCGCTGAAAAAATACTCGGGTTTCGATTTGAGAAAAGAGTCACGAGGGAGGATGGTCTAAAACCGGATCCAACGCTACTGTGGAAGCTCGTCAGAGGGGAATTCGGGGTCTACATCGGGGATACCTTAAACGATGAAACCTTCGTGAAGAGGTATAAGGAGAAATACGGTGATTTCGAATTCTTAATGGTCGGAAGGGACGTGAAAAACGTTAGGGAGGCCGTTGAAAACATACTAAACGACGGCCTTTTCCCCACCAAGTAACTGGACCATTTCTTTCTTCCAGTACTCCGAGAGCTCTTTAACCTCAAAGACCCCTGTGCTCCACTTTATTGCCCTCGCGAGTTCAAGGGCCAGGTTGGCATCCAGAACGAGGGGAACGTTCAGATCTGCAGACAGACGCCTTAGGGTGTAGTCCCTCTCGGGAAAGGCCCCGGTTGTAAAGAGTGCGTCTATCTCTCCAGAACGCAGGAACCCTTCAGCCTCTTCAAAGCTCAATTGCTCCCCAACACCGAGGTTCAGGGTGTAGACGTTGAGTCCCGCCATCTCAAGGGTTTTTGCAGTATCCAAAAGCGTGTCCGTCCTTTCCCATCCGTAGACGAGAACCGCCTTTTCGGGTAGCCTGTTAGGCTTTGCCGAGAGCCAGCTCTTAAGGAGCGCACCCTCATAGGTGGAGTCAAGTGAAGCAACTTCCCCGGTGGAACGCATCTCAGGACCCAGGAATGGATAAGCCCCCTGCAGTTGTGCCCACGAGAACTGAGGGCTCTTGACGGCGTAAGCAACGGGTGGAAGCTCATAATAGCCTTCATGGGCGAGGTCAATGGCCCCATCGAGCACCGCTTGAGCCGAGAGCTCCATGAGATTAACCCCCCTCGACTTGCTGGAGAACGGCATGGAGCGGCTCGTCCTGAGGTTCAGCTCGAGGACGTAGGGTCGCTCATCCACAATGAACTGAAGGTTAAAGGGTCCTTTTATACCAAGTTCACTCGCAAGACTGTGGGCGATTTCACCCATCCTCTCGACGGTTTTTTCACCCACCGTTCTCCAGGGGGTTACCATGGTGGAATCTCCGCTGTGAACCCCAGCACGCTCAATGTGCTCTATGGTAACCCCCACGGTTCTCCGTCCGTCGGAGACCGCATCTATCTCGGCCTCGATACCGTCGATGAACTTGGACACGACCACTGGATGCTCCGGCGAAACGTTCGTTGCCTGCCGGAGGTAGGAAACGAGCTCCCCCTCATCCATGGCCACGTTCATAGCGCTTCCACTTAACACATAGCTCGGCCTAACCATCACAGGGTAACCAACCTTTGAGGCAAACTGGAGGACTTCATCAAAGGACTCCGCCGATATCCACGGTGGTTGTTTTATTCCAAGGCTTTCAAGGAGCTCCGAAAACTTCTTCCGGTTTTCCGCCCTGTCGACACTCCTGCCCGAGGTTCCGAGGAGCCTAACCCCGGATTTTTCAAGCTTCCTCGCTATGCTATTGGCGAGCTGACCGCCGGCAAAGGCTACCAGCCCAGACGGCCTCTCAAAGGAGTATACATCAAGAATTCTCTCAAGCGTGATTTCCTCGAAGTAGAGCCTATCGCTCATGTCCCAATCCGTTGAAACGGTTTCTGGGTTGTAGTTGACAAGGGCAACCTCAATCCCCCTCCTCCTGACGGCGTTTGCAAAGTTGACAACCGCCCAGTCAAACTCCACGCTAACGCCTATCCTGAAAACCCCCGCTCCAAGGACCACCACCCCGTCTTTTGGCCTCTCGATATCGTTCTCAATCCCATCGTGGGTCAGGTAAAGGTAGCGCGTTTTCGCGGGCACCTCCCCTGCGAGCGTGTCTATGTTCTTAACCACCGGCTTCTTCCGCTCCCACTTCCTTCCGGTGAGGAACTCAATCTGCCAATCGCTAAAGCCCAGCCTTTTTGCTTCCTCTACGAGCTTCCTGTCAGGGGCTTTCCTCAATCCCTCTGCGATCTCCACGAGTTCCTCCAGGATGTAGATAAAGAACTTGTCGACTCCGGTTATCTCGTGAATCTCATCCACGCTTGCACCGAGACGTAGGGCCTTTGCGATGTGCATGAGCAGATACGGCTCCCTCTCACGGAGTCTCTTGAGAACGTTTTCAAGGGGCTCTTCCCGAAGGTAGTACCGCCCTATGAGCTCGTCGCCAATGTCGAGCATCCTGATGGCCTTCTGAAAGGCCTCCCCAAGGTTCCTTCCAATGGCCATGACTTCACCTATACTCTTCATCTCGCTTCCAATGCCTTTTCTAACCCGGGGAAACTTGGCCAGGTCCCAGCGGGGTATTTTAACGGCAACGTAGTCGAGGCTCGGTTCAAACAAGGCACTCGTAACGCCCGTTACAGTGTTCCTGAGTTCATCAAGGGTGTAACCGAGGGCGAGCTTGGCAGCTATGTATGCGAGGGGGTAACCGGTGACCTTGCTCGCGAGCGCTGAAGAGCGACTCATCCTTGGGTTGGTTTCAATGACGTAGAACTCCTCGGAATCGGGGCTCATTGCAAGCTGCACGTTGCCCTCTCCAACGAGGTCTATCGCCTCTGCAACCTTTATTGCAACGCTCCTCATCAGCTGATAATCCCTGTTTGTAAGGGTCTGCGAGGGCCCAACGACCGTGGATTCTCCCGTGTGAACTCCCATGGGCTCAACGTTTTCAAGACAGGCCACTGCCACCGCGTTTCCCTTAGAATCCCTGACTATTTCAAACTCTATCTCCTTCCAGCCCTTGAGGTATTTCTCAACGAGAACCTGGCGTATCTCGCTCTGGGCGAAGGCCCTTTCTATATACTCCTCCAACTCTCCCCTCGAAAAAGCGACAAATGAGCCCCTGCCCCCAAGGTTGAAGCTCACCCTGACCATGACAGGATAACCTATTTCTTCAGCAACGTTGAGGGCCTCCTCTGGACTGTTGGCGGCACCGCTCGGGGGAACTGGGAGTCCCGCCCCAATCATGGTCTCCCTGAACTTTTCCCTACTGAGGGCCTTCTCTATTCCCTCAACCGGGGTTCCAAGAACCGAAACACCGTACCTATCAAAAACTCCCCTCTTATGGAGTGCAACGCCGAGTGAAAGGGCTGTCTGCCCGCCAAACCCAAGGAACACGCCATCGGGCCTCTCCTTTTTTATAACCTCTTCCACAAAATCCTCGGTAAGGGGAAGGAGATAGACCCTGTCAGCCATGTCGTGACTCGTCTGTATCGTTGCAACGTTTGGGTTTATGAGAACGGTCTCAATGCCCTCCTCCCTTAAGGCCTTCAGGGCCTGGCTCCCGCTGTAATCGAATTCGGCGGCTTCACCTATTTTGATGGCACCAGAACCCAAAACAAGGACTTTTTTCAGACCTTTCAACCGTCAACCCCCCCGATTAGTTCAAGGAACTCGTCAAAAACCCATGTGGAGTCGTAAGGACCCGGCGAAGCTTCGGGATGATACTGGGTGGCTATAACCGGCAGCTCCCGATGTTTTATTCCTTCCACCGTACCGTCGTCGAGGTTGGTCATCCAAACGGCAAAGCCATCGAGGCTTTCGGGAATTATGGCGTAACCGTGATTCTGGGTCGTTACGAAAGCCCTACCGCTTTTCAAGTCCTTCACAGGCTTGTTTATGCCCCTGTGGCCGTACTTCATTTTGTAAATTTCGGCGCCGTCTGCCATGGCCAAAACCTGTTCACCCAGACAAACGCCCATTGCAGGAACTTGAGCATCTAAGACTTTCTTAGCTTCCTCCGCGGCCTCTCGCAGCAGTGTAGGATTTCCAGGGCCGTTTGAGAAGAAAACACCTGCGGCACTAAACTCCTCAACGGCATCCAGCACGTCCCACCCGTAGGGAATCCTGACAACCCTAAGGCGCCTCCTAAGGAGTTCCCTCAGAATACCGTATTTCACTCCCATATCAAGGAGCACCACGGTTTTCTTCCACCCCGGAGGCTCATGAACAACGACGTTCTTGGGAGTCACGAGAGAAACGAGGTTCATTCCCTCGTAATCGAGCTTTTTAACAACCTCCATGGCTTCATCTACGGAGGTGTCATCGTTTATTAGGGCCCCCAACATTACACCCTCTTCCCTGAGCCTCTTCACCAGGGCCCTCGTGTCTATCCCCTGGATTCCCGGCACGCCTTCCTCCCTGAGCCACTCATCAAGGGACTTCACGCTCGTCCAGTGGTTCGGTCTCATGAGCCTTGATATCACAAAACCCTCGACCTGTATTCCGTCCGATTCGTAGTGTAGAGGGAGACCGTTTTCCCGAAGGTCCCTATGTGGAACGCCGTAGTTGCCCATGAGGGGATTCGTCTCGACAAGAATTTGGCCCCTGTAGGAGGGATCCGTTAGGGACTCTGGGTATCCCACCATCGCGGTCGTGAACACTACCTCCCCGTAAACCGTCTTCTCGGCCCCAAACCCCAAACCTTCAAGAACGGTCCCATCTTCAAGCACAAGAAATGCCATGCAGAACACCCCCAGAAGGTTTTGAAGGTGGAGAAGCGACATGGAGGAAAAGAGAGAGAAGGGAAAAGAAAATAGAGGTGGGTGGTGGTGAGAGTGACGGTGGCGAATGAGGCAGACCTTTCACAGATTCTTTCGCGCCCATCACCTTCATAGCATCGCCCTCAGCCCAGTCGGGGGATTGATTTTTAGAAGTTGTGTAACACCTGCTTCGAGACGCTCCAATTTGATTACACGTGCAACATCACTGCCTCATCCTCAGTATTATGTCCTCAAGGAGTTGATATGCCCTCGGGGCATCCCTTCTGTCCACGACGAGTATGGTGTCCCTGTGACAGGATATAACCTGGGTGATGTTTATTCCGTTCGATGCTAAGACGGAGGTGATGAAGGCAACTATGCCAGGCTTCTCAACGATGCTATCCGGGCTTATCAGAACTATAGCCGCCTGACCGTCTATTACCTCCACGACTCCGTTCCCAAGGATTCTGCGAACTGCACCTTCGTCTTCACTTGACAGGGCTATAACAAAGGTCTCCACACCCTGGGTCAGCTGGAAGAATCTCGCGTTCTGCATCTTGTTCGAGAGCTCCGCCAAGTTTCTTAGAACGACAGACTTTTCGGCAGTTATCACGCTGAGGTCCGATTGTAGGGATACCACGGTGCCGGCTATGACGGACCTGATGCTCTCCTCGAATTTAACCCTCCTTCCCCTCAGCTCCTCCCCGAGCCTTATGAGGGCCATTTTAACTGCGCCCAGGGATGTTGGATGCCCCCTCCGCGTGAGCTCTTCCGTGAACACCCTGGCCAAGGCACTGTAGTTAACCACTCCCGCGCTCATGCATTCCTTGACGGCCGGCTTCGTTTCTACAAGCTCCTTGACGAGTTTTGCTATACTCGGTTTTCCCTCAGCCATCGTCACACCACCACATCTATGTCACCATGGGTGATAAACTTTTCGCTTTCTGGATGGACAAACCTGTCCAAATAATTAAATACCCGCCCATCCATCGAGAGACGGTGGTTCAAATGACGGGTGATGGCTTTTGGCCTCAGCAGGGCCATAAGAAGATCGAGTAAAAACGCCATTATAGCGGAGTTGAAAGTCTATTCTCCCAAATATGGCGATCTTCTCCGCGGCAGGGATCCATTTGAGATTCTAAGGGCCTACGAAGATGCAGGGGCCGTAGGGATATCCTACATAACCGAGCCGAACTATTTCAAAGGGAACTTCGAGTTTTTAAGGAAGCTCTGCAGGGAAACGGAACTGCCCGTTCTGCGAAAGGATTTCATAACCACCGCGGATGAAGTGGAAAGAACAGCGGAAGTCGGAGCAAAAGCGGTTCTCCTAATCGCGAGGCTTCTCAGGGGGGACCTCCCAGAACTCGTGGACCACGCCAGAGAGCACGGGCTTGATACGCTCGTTGAGGTTCACAGTGAAGAAGAGCTCGCAGTGGCCATTGAGAGCAAATCCACGATGATCGGGATAAACAACAGGGATATAAGAAGGCTGGAACTCGACGATGGCAACGTTTCCCTGACGGAGAGACTTGCACCAATGATACCAAAGCGATACGTGCGGGTCAGCGAGAGCGGGATAGCGACTGTGGGAGACCTGAGGAGGGCACTGAGAAACGCGGATGCGGCACTGATAGGAACGGCGCTCATGAAGGCAGAGGATCCTGGGGAGCTCCTAAGGAGATTCGTGGAGGTGGAAGTGTGAACCTCCTCGGAAAGATTATCACGGGAGAAAACCTGAGTTTCAATGAAGCCTACGAGCTGTTCGGAGAACTGACAAAGGAGGAAGAAATGAGAATTGCGGCATATCTCGCCGCCTTTCAGACCAAGGGGTACACTGGGGAGGAGATAGCGGGTCTCGCAAAGGCGATGAGGGACTCGGCGATAAAGCTCGAACTCGGAGATGTCGCCGATACCGCGGGAACCGGGGGGGACGGAACATCGACCATAAACGTCAGCACTGCCTCTGCCCTCATACTCTCGGCTTTCACAAAGGTGGCAAAGCACGGAAACACCTCAGTGACGTCAAAGAGCGGCTCAGCAGACGTTCTAAGGGCGCTGGATATAGACCACAGGATAGGGCCGGAAAGAGCCAGAAAGATGATCGAAGAAGTGAACTTCACTTTCATATTTGCCCCACTCTATCACCCAGCCTTAAAGAGGATAATGCCAGTCAGAAAAGCCCTAAGGATAAAAACGGTCTTCAACATCCTCGGACCCCTTGCCAACCCGGCAGAACCCGCCTACCAGCTCCTCGGGGTAAACTCTGAGGAACTTCTTGAAAAAATGGCCTCTGCCCTAAGATTCTTGGGGGTGAAACGGGCGCTCGTTGTCCACGGTAGTGGGATGGACGAGGTCAATCCGTACTCCACAACGGAGGTCGTTGAGGTTAGGAAAGGGAAAAGCGAGAGGTACACCATCGCACCCGATGACTTCGGCATAGCTCCCGTGAAACCCATCCCCTGCCACTCAGCGGAAGATAGTGCCTCAAGGATTAGAATGGTTCTCGCGGGAAAGGGAAAGCCCGAGGACAGGAACTTCATCCTAATCAACGCGTCGGCTGCATTGTATGCCGCGGGAGTAACGGAGGACTTCAGGGAAGGGGTTGAGATGGCAAAGGACATCCTTGGAGAGAAAATGCTGAAAAGACTGGAGGCGATAGCGTGCCTTTCAAGAGGCTGAACTACGTGGAACCCCTAACCCTCTACTCGGCGCTCAGAGATCTCGACATGCCCTTCATCCTCCGATCCGCAGAAAAGGACAGTCGAAAGGCGAGATACACCTACGTCTCGGCGATGCCTGAGTTCAGAGTGGAGGTCTCAGGAAGGGGAACTTTCGTAGATGGAGAGAGGGTATCAATGACAACCAACCCCTTTTCAGCATTAAAGGTACTTTCCAAAGATCACGTTGCTGGAGAAAGGTTTAGGGGAGGTTTTGTGGGGTACATAGCCTACGATTCTGTTCACAACTACGTTGAAGGGAGCATCGAGGAATCCTCAATCTTCGGCTATTACCCTTGGACTTTCGTTTACGACCATCTTACAGGAGATTTTGGAATCTTTTACCTGAAGGAACCGCCTTTCGACCCGGAAACCATGGTAAGGCGTGCAAAACAGGGAGTAGAATACGCTCCGGGTGGTTCCTCCATTATCTCAGTCGATGCCCGGGAAGAGGAGTTCCTGGAGATGGTTGAAAAAGGAAAGGAGTACATCTATTCCGGAGACGTCTTCCAGGTTGTCCTCTCCAGAGAGTACACCCTAAAAACGGACAAAGACCCGGTCGAAGTCTACGAAAGGCTGGTTTCCATAAACCCAAGTCCCTACACTTTTCTCCTCGAATTCAAAAAGACCCTCGTGGGTGCTTCTCCTGAAACCCTAGGCTCCGTCGAGGGCAGGACGTTTCGCGTCAACCCAATAGCCGGTACCGTGATGCGGGGAAAAAACGGGGATGAGGACGAGATCCTGCGAAAGTCCCTCCTTAGAGATGAGAAAGAGCGTGCAGAACACGTTATGCTGGTGGACCTCGCGAGAAACGATGTGAGGAAGGTCTCAAAACCCGGGAGCGTTAGGCTCGTGCGCTTCTTCGACGTCCTGAAGTACAGCCACGTTCAGCACATAGAGAGCGAGGTCACTGGCGAACTCGAGGACGGCATGACACCCTACGACGCCATAGAGGCAGCGTTTCCGGCGGGAACCCTCACCGGAGCTCCCAAGATCAGGGCCATGGAGATAATAGATGAACTCGAAAAGAGCCGGAGACGGGTGTACGGCGGGGCGGTAGGGTATTTCTCAGCAACGGGAGACGCAGATTTTGCAATAGCAATAAGGATGGCCGAGATAGAGGGAAACATCGCAAGGGTCAGGGCGGGGGCGGGCATAGTGGCTGATTCCGTCCCGGAAAGGGAATTCATGGAAACGGAAAACAAGATGAAGGCCGTGTTGGCCGCACTGGGGGTGGTGGGATGATAGTGCTCGTTAACAACAGGGACTCCTTTGTCTGGAACCTCGCGGAATATGCCTCCCTATTCGACCGGGTGAAGGTCGTTCCGAACACGGTGAGTCTGGAGGAACTCCGATCCCTCGATCCCGACGGAATTATAATATCCCCAGGTCCCGGAAGCCCCTCGGACAGAAGGGAAGTCGGCAACTCGCCGGAGATAGTTTCCGAACTCGAAGTTCCCGTCCTGGGAATCTGCCTCGGGCACCAGATTATAGCCGAGGTTTTTGGGGGCCGTGTGGATCGCGTGAAGCCGAGACATGGCAAAGCAAGTCCCGTTAAACACGATGGAAAGGGAGTTCTGAGGGGGATTAAGAACCCCCTAATGGCGGGAAGGTACCACTCCCTCGCGGTTAAGGAGGTCCCCCGGGGTTTTGAGGTGAGCGCGGTTTCCATGGACGACAACGTAATAATGGGCATCAGGCATAAGAAGAGGCCCCTGGAGGGTCTCCAGTTCCACCCCGAGAGCGTTTTGACCGAATGGGAGAGGGGAGAAGGTGTGAAGATAATCAAAAACTTCGTGGAGATGACGAGATGATGTTCGTCAAGATATGTGGAGTCAGGAACGTGGATGAGCTAAGGCTCGTTGAAAGGTACGCCGATGCCACGGGTGTGGTTGTGAACTCCAACTCCCGGCGAAAGGTCCCGCTGACCTTGGCGGAGAAACTCGTGGAAGAGGCGAGGATACCGATGTACATCGTCTCCACCATGAGAACCTACGCTGAATGGGCCAACACCATCGAGAGGACTGGTGGTGAGTACATCCAGGTGCACTCGGAGGTTCCCCCAAAGACCATCGAGAGGCTCGTTTCTGAATACGGCGTCTCGGTGATGAAGGCATTCACCGTCCCCAGAGAAAGCCAGACACCTGGAGAGGACGCTGAGAAACTCCTGAGAAAAATAGAACAGTACGAAGTTGATAGAATCCTCCTGGACACGGGTGCAGGGAGTGGAAGACGTCACGACTACAGGGTAAGTGCCATAATCGCCAGGGAACACCCGGTGATTCTCGCGGGAGGATTAAACCCCCAGAACGTTGAGGAAGCAATAAGATGGGTCAAACCGGCCGGTGTGGACGTCTCAAGCGGTGTCGAAAGAAACGGAGTAAAGGACAGGGAACTCATTGAGGAGTTTGTGGGGAGGGTTAGGAATGTGGTTCGGTGAGTTCGGTGGCCAATTCGTTCCCGAAACCTTAATGGAGCCGCTGAGAGAACTTGAAAAATCCTACAAACGCTGGAAAAATGACGAGGAATTTAGAAGTATCCTCAACCACTATTTGGAAAAATGGGCCGGGCGGCCCACGCCCCTCTACTACGCTAAAAGATTAAGCGAGAAGATAGGAGGGGCAAAGATTTACCTCAAGAGGGAAGACCTCCTCCACGGGGGAGCCCACAAAACCAACAACGCGATAGGACAGGCTCTGCTCGCAAAATTCATGGGCAAAGAAAGGTTGATAGCCGAAACTGGTGCAGGACAACATGGTGTTGCAACGGCCATGGTGGGAGCGCTGTTGGGGATGAGGGTGGATGTCTACATGGGTGCTGAAGACGTTGAGAGACAGTCCATGAACGTTTTTCGAATGAAGCTCCTTGGTGCCAACGTAATTCCCGTTGAGAGCGGCTCAAAGACACTAAAAGATGCCATAAACGAAGCCCTGAGGGACTGGGTGGGAAGTTTTGGGTACTCCCACTACCTCATAGGATCAGTTGTCGGACCCCACCCCTACCCCATTATCGTCAGGGATTTCCAGGCTGTGATAGGTGAGGAGACAAAAGTCCAGCTTCTTGAATACGAGGGAAACCTTCCGGATGCCATCGTTGCCTGCGTTGGAGGGGGAAGCAACGCCCTCGGGATATTCTACCCCTTCGTCAAGGAGAGGGTGCGACTCGTGGGGGTGGAAGCAGGAGGAAAGGGTCTTGAGACAGGCCTTCACGCGGCCTCTTTAAACGCGGGGGAGAAAGGTGTTTTCCATGGAATGCTAAGCTACTTCCTCCAGAATGAAGAGGGCCAGATAACTCCTACCCACAGCGTCTCGGCCGGGTTGGATTACCCGGGCGTTGGTCCAGAGCACGCTCACCTGAGAGAAACCGGGAGGGCAGAGTACGTCACGGTGACTGACTGGGAAGCACTGAGGGCGTTCCATGAGTTATCGAAGACTGAAGGGATATTACCGGCCCTTGAATCAGCGCACGCCGTTGCCTACGCAATGAAACTGGCGAGAGAGATGGAGCGGGACGAGGTGATAGTCGTAAACCTTTCCGGAAGGGGAGATAAGGACCTGGGCATAGTTATGAAGGTGAGCAACGATGTTTGAGCGGGGTTCCGTTATACCCTACATAACGGCCGGAGATCCAAATACCGAGGCCACACTGGAGTTCCTCCGGGGAGTGGCAGATTATGCTGGTGCAGTAGAACTCGGCGTGCCCTTCAGCGACCCAATGGCCGACGGGAAAACGATCCAGGAATCCCACGAGAGGGCTCTGCGAAACGGATTCAAACTGAAGATGCTATTCCCCCTCGTGAGAGCATTCAAAAAGGATTACGAGATCCCACTCGTGCTCATGACTTACTACAATCCAGTATACAGAACGGGAATCAGGGAATTCCTCGGGGAGGCGAAGTCGAGCGGCGTTGATGGGGTACTCGTGGTTGACCTTCCAGTTAGCCACGCCGGGGGGTTCCTTGACGTTGCAAAGGAGGAGGGAATCAAGACGGTTTTCCTCGCGGCACCCAACACTCCAGATGGAAGGCTCTCCGAGATATGCAGGGCCTCCACGGGATTCGTTTATTTGATCTCGCTCTACGGTACAACTGGTGCGAGG
>JALSNG010000004.1 GCA_026987155.1 Thermococcus sp.
ATATCAAAGATTACAAAGCCAGAGACCTCAAAAAATCTTGGAATCCAAGTTATAACACCCTCCGAGTTCCTAAAATGGACAAAAGAGGGGAAGGAATCTCATGCCTCCACCACGGGCACGACGAATATTTCCCCAAAGGGTTCCTCTTGAAACAGGTCAACCTTCCCCATGTTCGAGAGAAACAGAAGATAAAGAAATGTTCTGGCGATGTACTTCGGTGTTGGATCAAAGATGAGGTCCCAGAAACGTATCGGTTCCCCTGTCTCCACGTAGAGCCGCTTAACGATGTCGTAAAGTCGGTAGACGTGCTTTTCTATATCGACACGAAAATCCTCCACAACGAAAACCTGCTCCTCAATGTTTTCCTTCTTTTTTACCCGTGGCTTTTTCCGCTCAGCCTCCTCAAGGGCATCCATGAGAGCATCTAAGAGGTCATCGAAAGTATAGTACCGCTCCACCCTTCTAAGGGGAGGGGCTAAGGGTTCCACTTCAACACGTATCCTGTCCTGAGACCGCTCTTCACCCTCACCGTTATCCTCTTCCGCATACAGGAGTGCCTCACTTTTCATTCTGACGAGGATAGAAGCGGCCAATATGGCCCTTGCCGAAACACGGAGATCAAGTTCCTGCATCTCCCTGAGTCTCTCGATGTACTTCGAAGTTAGGTCTACTATGTCGATGTTCCAGGGGTCAACGCGCCCCATCTGGACGAGCTGGAGGAGGATGTCGATTGGAGTTATCTCCTCATCTCTGCGGGATTCCATAAGCTTCACCTCTCAATCATAATCCCGCCCCGCTCAAATGCCCAAACATCTCTGAGTGCTCCTCCTCACTCTTCCGTCGTATCTCTTCCAGTATCTTTCTCGCCTTCTCAAGACTCAGCGAAACGACCTTTGACACGCCGTTTCTCATGCTCACTCCGATTATCCTGTCCGCGTTGGCCATCATTACGTCTCGGTGGGTTATAACTATAAACTGGCTGTTTTCAGCGGCCTCCTTTATTAGGTCCGCAACGCGTTTTACGTTGGCGTCATCGAGATGTGCATCGATTTCGTCGAGAAGGTAGAACGGTGCTGGCCTGTAGTGCTGGATAGCGAATATAAACGCAAGTGCTATAATGGCCTTCTCTCCGCCGCTCATCGCTTCTATCCTCTTAATGTCCTTGCCAGCGGGCCGGGCTTCCACCTCAAGGCCTCCCGAAAAGGGATCCTCCGGGTTTTCGAGTATGAGCTTAGCCTCGCCACCAGGAGAGAGTTTCTCAAAGAGCCTGGAGAAGTTTCTGGCTATTTCCTCGAGGGTCTGCATGAAGACCTGACGTTTCTGACTTTCAATCTCGGCTATAAATTCCTCTATACTCTCCTTCTCGGCCACGACCTGTTCGCGCTTACTCTTCAGCTCAAGGTATCTTCTCTCAACCACTTCAAAATCCTCTATCGCCTTCATGTTGACGGGTTCAAGGGAGCGTATCTCCTCCTCCATTGTCTCAATCTGCTCCCTGAGGGCTTCAAGCTCACCGGGTATCTCCTTAACACTCTTTAT
Source organism: Thermococcus sp. (assembly GCA_026987155.1). Taxonomy (GTDB): domain Archaea; phylum Methanobacteriota_B; class Thermococci; order Thermococcales; family Thermococcaceae; genus Thermococcus. The sequence goes on from JALSNG010000004.1 coordinate 1,540, forward strand.
AACCTTTGGATCGTAGTGTTTGAGCTCGTCCCTCTTCTCCCTAAGCGTAGCCTCCCACTGGGCGAGCTTTATCCTGAGGGTATTGGCCTCTATCCTGAGTTCCTGGAGTTTCTGCGTTAGCTCATCCTTTTCCTTCCTGAGTTCCACTATCTCGTTCTTTATTTTTTCACGTTTCTCACGTAGCCCTTTCAATTCACCCTTAACGTTTTCTTCAGCCTTTTTGAGTTCCTGAAGATGAACATTAAGTTCCTCTATAACCTTCTCGTTTTCGGCTATATTGGCCCTCAGCGCGTTTACCTTGTTCACGAGCCCCTCTATCTCTTCCTCGAGATCTGCTTTTCTCGGGAGAAGCTCCTCATTGAGTCTCATTTCATAGCTCTCCATCCTGCTCTCAACCCTGCTGAGCTCCTCACGGAGCTTTGCTATCTCTCCCTCCACTTCCCTAATTTTCTGGTTAAGCTCCCTCGCCTCAGGATTATCAAGGGCCCTCTTCAACTTCTCCCTCTTCTTCTCAAGCCTCTCTATCCTGCCACGCAACTTGGCTATCTCACCCTTGGTGGAGTGTATCTTCTTTTCCGTTACGGCTATAAGGGCCTCGTTGGATTCTATCTCCTCCTTTAGAGCCCCGTCCTCTCCAAGAAGACGATCGAGTTCTCTCTGAACCACCTGGAGGTCCTTGCTGAGTTCGCTCCGTTTCATCCTCAGCTCGAAGAGCTCGTTTTGGAGTCCCTTCAGTTCAAGTTTCAGTGCATTTATAGCCCCCTCAAGGGCCTCCTTTTCCTTCTCCAGCCGCTCCACCTTCTTCCTCAGTTCGTCCGTGTTAACTCCAAGTTTTCCCCTCGGCCTGTAGTGCCCGCCCGTTATTGCACCACTCCTCTCGAGGAGTTCACCGCCGAGTGTGACCATCCTGACCTTTCCAATGCCAACGCCCCTGGCCTCCTCCATGTCCGCAACTATGAGAGTATCACCGAGGGCGTAAGCCACTGCGTTCTTGAATCTCGGGTCGTATTGGACGACATCCATGGCAGGGATCCCGAGAGATGGCTTTTCGCGCATCGAACGGGGTTTTATCTTATTCAGGGGGAGGAAGGTCAACCTGCCGAGTTTCTTCTCCTTGAGAATGCGTATTGCCTTTTCAGCAACCTTATCATCCTCGACCACGACGTTGTCGTAATGTCCCCCGAGTGCAACTTCGACGGCAAGGGCATACTCTTCTCCCCGAACACGTATCAACTCACCGAGGGTTCCGTAGAGGCCCGGGATTCCCTGGCCTTTCAAAAACTCGACCGCCCTGTTCCCCCGCATCTCCCGCTGGGCCTCTGCCTTTATGAGCTCCTCCCTCGCCTTCGAGAGCTCGCCCTCGAGTTTCTTGAGCTTGGGTGCCTTCTCATTAAGCTCCTTTTCCGCCTTTGAAATCCTGCCTTCTATGCGTGCCATCCTATTCTCAACATCGCCAAGGGCAGAACGTCTCTCCTCGAGGGCCCGCTTTGCACTTTCAATCTGTGCCTTCAGGCTGGCCCGTTTAGCCCGGTCTTGGGCGATTTTGGCTTTCAGACGCTCTATCTCCTCCTCAAACTTCTTAACGTCACCTTCCTTTAGGTACAGTTCCCTCTTTGCATCTTCAAGTTCATTGACAACCCTGTCGAACTCGTCCTTTGCGAGGGCAAAACTGCGGTCTATCTCCCCCAACCTAACAACGAGCTCGTTCTTTACAACTTCCTTCTCCTTTATCTCTGCAATCAGCTTTTCACGTCGCTTTCCCCACCTTGTAAGAGCGTTTTTACCCTTTTCAATTTCATCAGACACCTTTTTAATCTCTTCCTTAGCCTTGGCAAGCCGGCGCTGGCTTTCTTCAATCTCCTTGCGGGCGAGTTCAATGTTCTTCTTTGCCATCTCTATCCTCGAATGAACTTCGCTTATTTTTCTCGTCACCTCAAGGATGCCATCCCCACTCTTCTCCTCAAGCTCCCGCTCTATCGAGTTGAGTTCCTTCTCCTTTGCAACGAGTTCCTCCGCTATATCCTTCAGCCGCTGCTGGATCGCAGCTATCTCGGCCTCTATGCCCTTACTTCTTGTAGTACCTTCCGCTATTGAGCTCTCAAACTTCCTTATCTCACCAAGGAGGAGGGTCACCCTCGCCTTCTCAACCCTCTCCTTGAGGTCGAGGTACCTAAGGGCATCGTTCCTCTCCTTCTCAAGTTTGTCGAGCTGAGTCTTCACCTCCCTTATAAGGAGGTCAACGCGCGCTAAATTCTCCTCGGCCTGTTTGAGCTCTTTAAGAGCCTTCTCCTTCTTGGCGTCGTACTCAGCTATACCGGAAATCTCGTCTATTATCTGCCTTCTCTCAGTCGGACTCATTTTGATGAACTTTGTTATGTCCCCCTGGAGAACGAGGTTATAGCCCTCGGGAGATATCATTGCCGCACTCAGGACGTCGAGAATCTCGCTCCTGCTCGTTCTTTTCCCATTGAGCCAATAGGTGCTTCTTCCATCAGGATAAACTCGACGTTTTACAACTACTTCATCCTGATCGAGAGGAAAACCCCTGTCCTCGTTGTTGAAGTACATGGCCACTTCCGCAAACTTGGCCGGCGGTTCCCCCTTTGAGCCAGCGAAGATTAGATCGCTTATCCTGCTCGCCCGCATGGCTTTGGCAGAGAGCCCTCCGAGCACGAAGAGAACAGCATCCCCTATGTTGCTCTTTCCAGAACCGTTTGCACCCACGACTGCCGTAAACTTCTTAGAAAGAGGGACAACGACCTTCCTATTACCGTAAGATTTGAAGCCCTTCATTTCAATCTTCTCAATATATGGCATCCCCTACACCTAACCGGAGAATGGCGTGGAAGGTTATATAACTTTACCCCTACTCCACTATCCTCTTCAGCAGGGCGAGGAACCTGTCGTCGAGACCGTTGCTGACCGTCACGTAGAACTCCTTGTCGTTGTAGACTGCCATGTCCCGGAGCTTACCAACGAGCTTGAGTACCGGTTCCGTCCCGTGTTCTACCATCAGGTACTCAAGGGCGTCAAGTATTACGCCGTCCGTTTCTCCCCCCTTCAGGCTCTCCCAGACAGTCTGTTCAAGGGCGTGCATCCTGGAGGGGTGAATCGCATTTGGATGATCCACCTTGGAGATCCAGATGACCTTCCCATTGGGGTTGTTTAAAGCCTCAGGGGGTCGTCTGGTTATCAGAAGGAGGTTCTTGGAGGACAGTCTCTGCAGAAGGTTCGGAAGCTCCTTATAATCAATGAGCTTGCCCCCTGCAGAGGTTCCCAACAGGGATCTGTGAATCTGCATACTGACCCCCACTTCGTTCCAATTTCGAACATAATCTTATAAACGTTACGATATCCGGAGAAGATAGACAAATATAAAACATCTAACGAAAAACCTTCGGCCAGTTAGTTGGAAACATCACAAGAAATTAATAAAATTACAAAACATCACTCCCTCTGGCACAGCTCAAGAAGGACACCGGTAACGGCCTTCGGATGAACAAAGGCTATCTTGGCCCCTCCGGCCCCAACGCGCGGTTTCTCGTCTATAAGTCTATAACCCCTCTCTCTGAGCTTTTCCAGGTGTCCCTCTATATCGTCCACCCCAAGGGCTATGTGGTGAATCCCCTCACCGCGCTTTGCTATGAACTTGGCTATGGGCGAATCCTCAGCGGTGGGCTCCAAAAGCTCAATACGACTCTCACCAACGTGGATTATTGCCGTCCTAACCTTCTGATCAGGGACTTCTTCAATTTCCTCAACTTTTAGTCCGAGGCCTTCCCAGACTTTGATGGCCTCATCAAGGTCTTTAACCGCTATTCCAACGTGGTCTATCTTCCTGAACATCCACATCACCTCCAAAATCCTCCCTAATAAGCTCATTCATCAAAAAGTCCGCGGCAGAGTAGGGATCGAGTTCCCTTTTGACCACCCTCTCAATCAGTTCGTTATCCCCTCCGACGGCAAGTCTGCGCTCCACTCTACCAGCTATCCATGAGGCAACTATGGTTTTAACCTCCTCCTTGGCACGTAATTTCCTGCGTTCCCGTAGGCGACCGCTTTCCTTCATATACTCCCGGTGCCTTTTTATGGCATTCCAAAGGGGCCTAACCCCTGAAATAGTAAATGCCGTGGTTTCGACTATCGGAG
>JALSNG010000005.1 GCA_026987155.1 Thermococcus sp.
CTTCCTAATCCCCGAGGGACAGAGGATACAGTACGTCCAGCAGACCGAGAAAAAAGAGATAGGTGGAATAGTGGAAATCAACAGCAAGACCCAGAGGGTGGACGTGGTCAAGTACGCGAAGGAGCGATGGAACCTACAGGTCGTTGAAGTTGACGACATCTACCAGGCAGTTTACTACTTCACGGGACATAGCATTCCAAGGCCAAAGGGTCCGAGCTATGTGCGGGTTGACACATCCTTCCTGCGGGATGACGCGATTAAGGATTATCAGAACACGACCGGATATCTCAACCGCGTTCTCAATGAACTCAAGGACAGCAACGTGGATTACACCACATACTCCACCTTAAAACAAGCCCTCGACCAGGCGAGCCTTACACTGAACCAGTCCAAGGAGGCTATGGACGGCGGCATGTACTACACCGCCCTCAGCAAGGACTTCCAGGCCAGGATAGTAATCAGGCACGTCCAGTGGTACCTCGAAACGAGCACTCCAGGGGACATAGCGAAGCTCCTCCAGAGAGTCAACGGGGAGATAAACTCCTCGGAGAGGGTGGTCTCCAATGTTACTATCCGGGGCATCACAATGCTCCAAGCAATCGCTGCGGCTCAGGAGAGAGTAGAACAGGCCAAAAGCGCACTCCAACAGGCTTGGAAATACTACTACAGTCAGGACTACTGGGACGCAATAGGAGAGGCGGCCTACGCCTACGAGAGAGCAAAAACAGCAAAGTTCTGGGCAGATCTCGGAAATAGATTCGCCAAAGGAGCTATCATCAGCACGGGGATAATAAAAACAACCGCGAGGGACTACATAGACGAGTCGAGTCTCATAGCGACGTACATTGAGTCCATGTACGGCAACACCGCGGGAGACCTGACCCAGAGCATACAGCAGGCCGAGCAATACTATGAGGACGGAAAGTACTCGGCGGCCCTCTTCACGGCTATGGAGGCTAGGGTTCAGGGGCAGGTATTCCTCGATACGCTTGGAATAACCAACTGGAGTGTCTTGGAGGATAAGCTCGCAAGGATGAAGGAGAGCGCCAAAACAGCCATAGGAATCGCCCAGGCCAGCGGAGTAAAGCCCTTACTGGCGATGGCCTATTACGAGTTCGCGGAAAGCTATGAAAAGGCCGCAAAAAAGAGTCAAAACATCGGCGATCTGCAGAGCGCCATGATATTCTACCAGTACGCGAGGGAAACGGCCGGCCTATTCCTGAGCACGGATCGCGCAAATCTCCCAAAGGAAAACGTCAGTGAAAGCGTTCCCTCCCTGCCGCTTCCAACGACCAGCACGCAGGTTCCGCCCCAGAATCAGACGGAAAAGAACGAAGGGCCGGGATTTGGAATAACAACAGCCATCGTCCTCGCGCTACTTGCCTTTGTTGTGGGTCTTGGGATTGGGAAGAAAATCTAAACTGGAGGGTTCCATCCTCATTTCTTTTAACAGCCCCACCTCCCACTCGGAAAGGCTCGGGCAAATGGTACATCCAAGACGGTAGAAGCCCTCGTAATAGAGGGGATGGAGCTCAAAACCCCTCATGAGAACGAACAGCTGGACCATAAAGCCACTCCAAAACTTTACAGGCATCACCTCAATGAGCCGTCCAAAGTTAGTCCGCCTCTCTACAACAGGGGGCTTTAACCGCCTCCTTGCACTTTCACCGTCCCTGTCTCCAACAAGCAGGATGGGGTTCTCAAATTCAGAAACGACCGAATACAGCGCTTCAACCTTCTTCCTCGTACACCACCGGTTTCGATGCGTCGGCATTCCGTACTTTCCGATGGGCATTGGGACGTCAACCCGAATAAGCTTAACTCCAAGTTTCTTGGCGGTTTTTTCGACGTACTCATCAGTTCCAGGCATCTCATATTCCATTCGGACGTATACAGCCGTAACGTCCCGAAATACCTCCTTCGCAAGGAGTAAAACTGCCGTTGAGTCCTTGCCACCGCTCCACGGCACTATTAAACTTCCCTCAAAGTTTCTGAGAAAGGCCTTACTCGCCCGGGCAAATTCCTCGACGTAGCTTCCGTTCGCCCTGATAACCGACTCAACTGACACATCTTCCTGACATGGGCACCTCCAAAGCACCTTGGTCGGAAATCCAAGCTTCTTGCTCACCTCTGCAACCTTATTGGGACCGGAAAAATAAACCTCCTGATTCATCAACTTCCTCAGAACGAGGGAGGCATTTCCAAGCTCCACTCCCAGTTTTCTCATCGCCTTCCTAAACCCCTCTCCGATTGCCAGATAAATGTCATAATCCGGATTGATTTCTATCCCAAATGGATTCTCGGGGTTGAGACGGTAAGTTCCACTCCACTCAATGCCGAGTCGAAAACGGGCTTTTATCTCCTCAACGTTCCAATAAAGCTCATCAACCCTCATGTTCCTTACCCGCTTTGTCCTCAAAAGTCTCGCGTAGAAGGGCCTCCCGGATTCCCTCAAAAGGGGAACGAGCACCTCCATTAGATTTTTATCTTCCTCACCGAGGAGCAGAACGGGGATGTATGGCTTTTGAAGGATCTCCTGGAAGGCGTCGAGCACCTCCTCCTTCTTCCTACCCCCACCAAGGCTTTCCACGCTCAAAAATCCGCCGTAATTCCTTTCGTTTATATAACCCAGGGCCTTTGCATCCTTTCTGGCCCGCGCTATGAGGGCAAACATGGAAGGGGTTGGTTAAAAAAAGTTAAAAAGCCTTCTCCACACCGGTAGATTCACCCTTTGCTCAGTGCGAGGAGGAACCGCCTGTAGGTCTCCTTCACCCTTCCCAGCGAGGAAACGCTCACCCATTCGTCGCGGGAATGCCAGTTTCCACCCGAAGGTCCAAAGACGAGGGTGGGTTTCCCGAGGTAGGTGGCGAAATAGTTGAAATCACCAACGCTCATCCCATAGGTAATCTCCGGGGTTACGCCCGCCAACCTCATTGCCATCTTAAAGAGCTCAACCTCCTTCTGACCCTCGTCGATAATGTAGGGGAGCATCTGGGGGGTAGGCCGGGGGAAACTCTCCACACACAGTTCCGCCCTAAAACCAATATTCTTTGCTAAATCGATGAGTTCATCCCTAACCGTCCTCCAGTCTTCCCCAGGAACAACGTGCCTATCGAGAATGGCCTCGGCGTAATCGGGAACGCTCAGACCATCCGCTTCCCCCCTGAGGGATAGGGTGCAGTAGGAGCCCCTCCCAAGCTTTTCGTGTCTTTTGGGGTTTATCAGTTCAATGCCCCCAACAAGCCTGGCCAGCTCCTCAACGGCATTTATCCCAAGGTGGGGTCTGGCCGCGTGGGCTTTTTTACCCCTAACTTTGAGTGAAACCACAATCCGTCCCCTTGCGCCGAGCATGAGTCTCTCGTTAGTAGGCTCCGCCACCAGGACGGTATCGGCTCCATCGAGCTTTCCACTCCTTATGAGCTCCCACGCCCCCCTGGAAAAACCTTCCTCATCGCTTACGGCGGCAAAGATAAGGTTCGGTCTCTCATCTTTCTCGAGGCCGGCCATCTCCACAAAGAGGCTGAGTAGAACGGCCAGACCCGCCTTCATGTCGGCACTGCCGAGACCATAGAAACGGTCGCCATCGAGTTCACCCCAAGGGTTCCTGCTCCAGTTGGGGGAGAGGTTCACGGTGTCCATGTGGCCGTTCAGAACAACAGTTGGACCCCTTCCCGGAAGGTAAGCGATGACATCGTCACCAAAGCCATCAACTGGGAGGGTTTCAACTTCGATACCGTGCTCCTCCAAAAACGAAACTATGAAGTTGACCATTTTCTCCTCCTTCCCGAAGGGAGAGGCGATTGAAACCAACCGTTTGAGGAGCTCAAACTCCACACGCTCCCCAGAAAACCCGGCCTTTAGCGGTTTCATAGGCTTCGCCCCCGGAGCGTTCAAAAAACATTCCCTCCACATATCTGCCTCGAAAGTGCTTTAAGAGAATGGTGGACCGGGCGGGATTTGAACCCGCGGCCTCCGCCTTGCGAGGGCGGCGCTCATACCAGGCTGAGCTACCGGCCCGCCGGTATAGTGAACTCCCACCTGGTTTAAAAGCTTTTGGTTGTGGTGGGGAATTTGATTGACATAAAACAGTAAAAAAGAACCGAACAAGTAAGGTTTTTTAACTTAGAACGGTCAGAGGGAACGGTGATTCAATGGATCCCCTCGAGTTTCACAGGAACAATTTTCCGGGCAACGGTAAGATTGAGGTTATTCCAAAAGTTCCGCTGAGGAACACCCGAGATTTGAGCCTCGCCTACACCCCAGGCGTTGCGGAGCCGTGCAGGGAGATAGAGAAAGGAACAGATCCCGGGGAATATACTGTGATCCCAAACACCGTCGCGGTAATAACAGATGGTTCCGCAATCCTCGGGCTCGGAGACATAGGGGTCCTCGCAGGAATGCCAGTGATGGAGGGGAAGGCAGTTCTCTTCAAAGCATTGGCGGGGATTGATGCCTTTCCAATACTCGTGGACACGAAAGACGTGGACGAGATAGTGAGAACAGTCAAACTAATCTCCAAAGGGTTCGGCGGAATAAACCTCGAAGATATAAGCGCGCCCCGATGCTTTGAAATCGAGGAACGTCTGAGGGTGGAACTTGACATACCGGTTTTCCACGACGACCAGCATGGAACCGCGGTGGTTACTCTGGCTGGACTCATCAATGCCCTAAAACTCGTGGGGAAAAAGTTTAATGAGATCAAAGTTGCCATAAGCGGTGCTGGAGCTGCTGGAATAGCAATAGCCAAACTCCTCCACCATGTGGGTGTTAGGGAAATCCTCGCAGTTGACAGGAGGGGCATAATCCACGAGGGCAGGAGCGACCTTAACCCTTACAAGAGGGAGATTGCAGAGTTCAACGTTCACGGTATTGAGGGAGACCTCTCAAAGGCCATGGAGGGTGCGGATGTTTTCATAGGGGTGAGCGTTGGGGGCATAGTAACGCCTGAGATGGTTAGGAGAATGGCAAGCGACGCGATAGTTTTTGCGATGGCAAATCCAATTCCAGAGATAATGCCCGATGAAGCCAAAAGGGCTGGAGCTCGGGTAGTCGCAACTGGGAGGAGCGACTTTCCAAACCAGATAAACAACGTCCTTGGCTTTCCTGGGATATTCAGGGGTGCTCTTGACGTGCGTGCAAAGGACATAACCCTTGGGATGAGGATAGCGGCCGCCGAGGCTATAGCAGGCTGTGTAAGAGACGAGGAACTCAACGAGGAGTACGTAATTCCCTCGCCCCTTCATCCAGATGTCTTCCCAAGGGAGGCCGGTGCAGTAGCGGAGAGGGCCGTTGAGGAAGGTGTTGCGAGGATAAAGAGGAGCAGGGAAGAGGTGGAGGAACACACAAGAAAGCTGAGGGAGTTCTACTGGAAGTTTATAGAACCGGTCAACGAAAGAAGGAAAGGTTATCAGTAGAGGCTCTCTCCATAGGCATCTATAGCCACAATCAGCGGGAAGTCCTTAACCTCAAGAACCCATACCGCCTCAGGGATACCGAGCTCCTCCAGCCAGAACACTTCTCTAACGCGCTTTATGCTTTTAGCGGCAAGCGAACCTGCTCCTCCAGTAAAGGCGAAGTAAACGGCGCGGCC
>JALSNG010000006.1 GCA_026987155.1 Thermococcus sp.
CTCATCTTTTTTAGGCATCCCGAGGAGAATCTCGAACTTGGATATCGAGGTTATGTAGAAGGTGTTGTCCAGGGCGGTGACCTTTTCAAAGACTTCATCGTTGCCCCTGGCTATCTCGATTATCACGTTTGTGTCAAGTACTGCCCCCATTTTTCAAACTCCTCCTCAATCTCTTTGAGCTTCCTCTTCGTTTCCCGGTACTCCTCCTCACTCAATATGCCACGCAGGTGGCGCAGAGCGTCGACGTTTCCCTTTCTCTCCCTTAGAAGCTCCCGAAACAGCTCGCTGAAGGATTTCTTACCCTTAATTCGAACGAGTTCGTTGTAAACATCATCCGAGATGGTTATCGTCTTGACCATGTTCCCACCAATACACTGTGTGCATGCATCATATTTAAGCATTATGAGGGACGGAAAGGCATAATTAATGCAAATCACAAAGATAAAACATGATGATTGACGAAAGAAGATTTAACGACCCTTCTGGAAAGTTAAAAAGAGAGGTCAGAGGTACCTCTCCCTCACCCACCTTATGAAGTAGTCCGGGTTGAGTTCTTCGCCGATGGCCTTCTTCAGGAGCTCCTTGGGTGGATAAATGCTTCCCCAGCGGTGTATCTTCTCCCTGAGCCAGGCCTTTATCGGCCCAAAGTCCGCATTGGCGATGTGCTCTTCCACGTTGAGGTCCCTCTTCATGTGGTAGTAAAGCTGCGCCGAGAGGAGCGTTCCGATACTGTAGGTCGGGAAGTAGCCGACCGTTCCGTGGGCCCAGTGGATGTCCTGAAGGATTCCCTCGACGTAGCTCTTGGGCCTTATGCCGAGGAGGTTCTCCATCTCGTCGTTCCAGAGCTCCGGGAGGTCTTTTGCCTTAACGCCCTCGTTGAGCATCATCCTCTCGAGTTTGAAGCGGAGGAGTATGTGGAAGTTGTAGGTGACGACGTCAGCTTCCGTTCTTATGAAGTCAGGCCTGACCATGTTGAAGTAGAGGTAGACGTCCTCCGGGGTATAACCAGACATGAAGGGCAGGTTCTCCTTCAGGACAGGGTAAACCAGCCCCGCGAACTCCATGGAGCGGCCGATGATGTTCTCCCAGAACCTGCTCTGGCTCTCGTGGATGCCAAGGCTGACACCACCAACTATCGGGCTAAACATGAACCTCTCGTCCTGCTGGAGCTCGTAGAGTGCATGCCCGAACTCGTGAACCGTGCTCAAAATCGTTCTCCTGAAGTCGTAGCCTTCGTATCTGGTGGTTATCCTGACGTCCCTTATTCCAAACTCGGTCGTGAACGGGTGGGCGGATACGTCAAGCCTTGAACGAACGCCGAGCGGGAAGCCGAACTTCTCCAGAATCCAGCGGTTGACCCTCTCCATCTGCTCCTTCTCATAGCGCTCCTTCTCAAGCGGGTGGCTCTGCGGGACTTTACCCTCTTCCATTATCCTCTCAAGGAGTGGTTTCAGCTCCTTCTCCAGCCTGTCGAACATCCTCTCGACGTCTTTGGTAGTTGTTCCCTCCTCGAACATGTCGAGGAGAGCATCATAGGGTTCGTCTTCGTAGCCGAGATAGTCAGCGGCGCGCTTTGCAAGGTCTATAATCCTGTCCAACCAAGGCTCGAACTTGGAGAAGTCGTCGCTCTTTTTGGCCTCTTCCCAGGCTTTCGTTGCTTGGCTTGTGACCTCGCTCATCTCTCTCAGAAACTCCGGGGGAAAGGCTTTGCTTATCCTTATCGAGCGGTCGAGGACTCTAATAACACCGCGCTCGTACTCGTTGAGCTCAAGTCCCTTTGCCTTCTCAACCAGCTCGACGAAGTCCGGCTTGAGGAGGAACTCCTGAGAAAGCACGGAAAGCTCGCCCTGGGCGACGGAGCGCTCAAGAATCCCCTCCTTCGGCATGTTGACCTCCATGTCCCAGCCGAGGACGCTCTGGGCGTGGCCTATTGCCCAGATCCTTCTGTACCTGGTCAGGATCTCCTTAACGGTTTCGTTCTGGAAGACACTCTCCATGGTAACCACCCCATTTTTCTTTGGTAAACTCTTTCCCCAGGCTCTTTTAATCTTTTCGATGACCATCTAAACGGAGAGGTAGAAAAGTATTACTCCCACCGGAAACCGCTTAAAGGGATGGACACAAGTCCCTGAAAAAGCGAGTGCTGGTGATGACCATGGAACTCGACTTAGCCGTCCTCGGTCACGTGTCGATAGACCACATCAGGTTTCCGGGAAGGGAGGAGATAGTATATCCCGGTGGCGCAGCCGCGGCGGTTGCAACCTCCGCCGCTTTAGCGGGGGCAGGAGTCGGCCTGGTAACAAAGATCGGCGAAGACTTTCCGAAGGAATGGCTCGAAAAGCTCTCCTCAATCCTCGACATTAGGGGCGTTCAAACCCTGCCGGGGAAAACGATTCACATTTACATGATTTATCATGAGGACGGAAGCGTTGATGCCCCGGTTGATATGGGAGTCGCGCGGAACATGGGGGAAACCCCGATTCCTGAGGAGTATATGAACGCGAGGTTGTTCCACATAGCCCCGATTCCACCGGAGGAACAGCTCAAGGCCCTGAAAAGGCTGGAAGGGAAGAGAATAAGCCTCGACTTCAATCCAACTTACATCGAGGCCTACGAGAAGAAAACCGGGCTTATGATGGAGATAGCATCGCGGGTGGAGGTCCTCTTTCCAAACGAAAGGGAAGCTTTAACGATAACAAAAGCCAAAACCGTGGAAAAAGCCGCCAAAATACTGCACGGATGGGGGGCAAAGCTGGTCGTTATAACGCGCGGTGAGAGGGGCGTTCTCGTCTACGATGGAACCTTCAGGGAGTTTTCTGCGCTTCCGATAAGCCCCGAGGAAATCGTTGACCCCACCGGTGCAGGGGATGCCTTCGCGGGCGGTTTTTTAGCAATGTACTCCCGGGGAAAAGGAGTTGAGGAGTGCGTTGAAAAGGGACTGGAGAGGGCGAGGGAAGTGCTCAAAAAGATGGGAAGCTGGAGCATCTAAGATGAAACTGCCTTTATAAACAGGTAGAGACTCGCGAAGAGGGCCACGGCAAGAAGGGTGGCTTCAAAACCAGAAAAAACGTAGGATACTGGTAGGAGAATATAGTACGTGGGTACTGAAAGCATGATAGCGACCGTAACCACCATATAGTCGCTCAGTGGGGCCCTTTCCCCGTCGAGCCTTGAGGTCACGACTCCAAGAAAGACCATTGCAACTGTCAATATCCCAAGCAGGCCCCCAACCCTGTGATACACCAAGAGAAAAGACGCCGCCACAAAGTAGAGTGTTCCAAAAGAACATCCCAAAAGCATTGCCACGACAAGGGGGAGAAGGTAGAGCGAGCGAGGATCCACCCAATAAAGGAGCAGGAGCGATATGGCTACCGGGATTATGGAGTAGAAGTTCCTGGATGGGGGGAACTTCGGGATCCTCATAGGCCCAACACCTCCGCTATGGCAGTCTTCAGGGGCTTTCTCACATCCCAATCAATGATTATCCCGTAGGCTCTCATCTTCTTTAAGACCGCTTTTCTCCGGAGGCTGAGAAGCCTGAGAGCGAGTTCCTCCTCCCTTCCCCGAGGCTTCACCGTGGTGTAGGGGTCGGGACTTATGACGACAACGTTGTAACCGTACTTTGACATCACCTTTAATGCCTCCCTGCTCTCCTCGGTCAAAAGGGGTGATATATATACGAGCTGGGCCCTCGGTGGAAAGCGGGACCGGATCAGGTGCTCAACCTGGTATGATATCATGTTGTTCTTATCGGGCTTCGCCATGCTCAAAAAGTCCACGCACTTGAAGAAGTGCCTCTTTCCGTAGTCTACCCTCACCCACAACGGAACCGATTCGGCAAGCACCAACCCAAAGCTCGTACCGTCTTTCATTGCGTTGAGCATCAACGAGGCCGCGGCACGAACGGTGTGGTCGATCACCCCCTCCCCCCTCGATGGGGCATCGACTATGAATATCACGTCAACCTTCCTCTCGCTCTCGAACTCGTTTGCCATAATCTTTCCCGTTCTTGCAGTTGCCTTCCAGTTTATTATCTTGAGAGGATCTCCGGGTTGGTACTCCCTAACGCCATGGAATTCGACGCCCTCGCCGACGCGCGGGGAAGGAAGGGGCCCCACGGTAATCTTGGTACCCCTGGTGGAGTAAGGAGTGGGCACGTCTTCTATCCTCGGGACACCCACTATCTCGGTGTAGTGCTCTATCCTCCTCTCGATCCTGAAGAACCTGAAGGGGTCACTGTAGGTCAAATGAACCCAGTTGAACTCGTGTATGCCCCTCCTCACCCGAACCTTGTACCGAAGTTCCCCCTCTTCCCCGGGCCTCAATGACAGCACCTTCCAGTTGAAGCCCTCCACAAGCTCAAGATCCCGAGGAAGCTCATCGACTACCTTGAGGCTGACTATCCTCTCCCTCGCCCGTATTTTGAGAACGACCTCCACAGTCTGCCCCTCAAGGAACCTGTTGTGGGGGATTATTCTCTCGATCTCCACATCAAGAGAAGGCCTAAAAAAGAACGCGGCAATGAAGAAGGCCCAAAGGACCGGGAGGGTTATGTACACCATGTCCCATCTGAGCATCAAAAAAGCAACCAGGAGGACTACCCACAGGGCGAGCAGGGTCTCCTGAGCCTCTTCAGTAAGCGAATAGTTTTTGGCTTCCTCCTCAATCTCCCATTGAGATGGCTGGTAGCGGCTTCCAAGGGGCTGCAAGGCCAACCCTCACTCAAACTTTGGTACGGGGACCCTCTCCAGGAGTTTTGCCATGACGGAGTCTTGACTAACGTTTGTGTACCAGAGCTCGCGTTTTAGTATGAGGCGATGGCTCAAAGCCGGAACAGCAACGGCCTTTACATCGTCGGGAATGACGTAATCCCTCCCCTCAAGAGCTGCCTTTGCCCGCGACAGCTTTAGAAGGGCGAGAGACCCTCTCGGGGAAGCTCCGATTTCGATCTCCTTTCGGTGATTACGCGTTGCATGAACTATATCGGTTATGTACTCCAGGACGGCGTCGCTGACGTAGACCTCCTCAATGGCCCGTTGCATCTCAAGGACTCCATCAGGAGACAGCACCGTGTTTATCTCAACCTCTTCCCGCTTGCGCTCCATTCTCCTCCTGAGTATATCGATCTCCTCGTCTTTTCTCGGATAACCCACCCTGAGTCTTACCAAGAAGCGATCGAGCTGAGCCTCTGGAAGGGGGTAAGTCCCCTCCTGTTCTATCGGATTCTGGGTTGCTATGACCACGAACGGCCTTGGGAGTTCATAAGTCCTGCCATCCACCGTGACCTGCCTTTCCTGCATGGCCTCGAGCAGAGCTGACTGCGTCTTTGGAGGCGCTCTGTTCACCTCGTCCGCGAGGAGAATGTTCGTGAACACCGGACCCTTTCTGAACTCGAATTCGAGGGTCTTCTGGTTGAACACACTTACCCCCAATATATCGCTCGGAAGCAAGTCAGGCGTGAACTGAACCCTTTGAAACTGGAGTCCGAGTGCCTTCGCAAAGCTCTTGGCCATGAGGGTCTTCGCAAGCCCCGGAAGGTCCTCAAGGAGAACGTGCCCATCCGCCAAAATCGTTGTCAGTATCAGTTTGAGAACTCCTTCCTTCCCCACTATAGCCTTCCCAACCTCTTTCAGCACGAGGTTTCCCCTTTCAGAGACCTCTTCAATCTTCATTCAGATCAGCCTCCACAGCATCCAATGCACTTTCAAGGTTCTCTAAAAAGTCCCCATCACTCATTATTAGCTTCAGAGGTTCGTTTGGCTCCGATCTTAACCTCCTGTAAACCTCTCCATGGTTCTCGGATGTAAGGGAATATATCTCAACAACCATATCAGCTATTATGCCCCTCGCCACCCTCCCCTTTTTGGCCCTATCTATGAGCTTTGCCAAGGATTCAACCTCATCCCTTCTCTTGGTAACAGAGGAACCACCCTCAAGACCTATTTGAGGCAATCCCAGCTCCCACCCGAAGAGTATTATGGCCAAAATCAATCCAAAGAGGAGAACCGTCATCCAGCGGAGGAGGTAAGTGCCTTCAGCAAATACAACCAGGAGAGCAAGGAGTGTCAGGAACGCAACTAACCTACTCAGCCCCATCAAAACCCCTCCTGATGGAATTGTAAAACTCAAGGGCTCTCCCTGCATCCTCCCAGGAAACCTTCTCCGGGGCATACTTAGCCTTTTCGAAAAGCCTTGTGAGTTCCACGAAGGAATCATGCATGTACTTGACGTGGCCAGCATGCTCCCAGTGGGTCCAGCTTTCCTGATAGGGAATCCCAAGGTACTCAAGCCATAAAACAGCGTTTTTGTATATGCCCACAACGGCCTCCCCCGGGTTATCAAACATCTCAAGCCCGAGCCTGTCCAGTCTGTCGTCAAACTCCCGGGCTCGTTTCTTAAGCTCAGCCCTTTTTCGCCTCACCGTGACCTCTCTGTAGTACCTAACACCGAAGAGGCTCACGAGGAAAATCCCGAGGATTACAACCACCAAAACTAAAAGCCCAAGGTCAAAGGATGGAGGTCTCGCCTGGGTTACATTGGAGAAGTTTCCAGGACTTTCCAACGGACCCGATGGAGGAAGAACCCCCGTTGATGTTGTGTGCCCTATAGAAGCGTTCACGTGGAATTCAAGCTTTTCCCTCCCTTTCAGGTAAATAACAAACAACGCAATGAACAAGAGTATGAGAAAAACCATGGACCCCCTCCATCCACCGGTTTCGTATTTGGCCCTGTCGAATGGATCCATCCAGCCCATAAAAACGAGGATTATAACAATACCCCCAACCACTGCCAGCAGGAGAAGGAAAGTACCCCAGTACGAAAAGGCCGTAGAGGAGGGCGGGCGCGAATTGGTGATTCCATAATTCTCCAGAGCGGCCGTTATGACCAGAACTGCCAAGAACGAAAGGGACAAGCTTCGCCTTCTCCCCATTTCCATCGAAAGGATTAACAAAAAGGCCTTTAAAAAGTTTTACGGATGTGAAAAAGGAGGTGGGTTCATGGAGAGGATGCCCAAACTGTACGTCGAGTCGGAAGTATCCCAATGTCTCAAAGACGAAAAATGCACCCAGGACTGCCTGATAATCCTCGATAAAGTCGAGGTGTGGCTCTCAAAGGGGGATAAACTACCGGAGTTCATAGACCCCGAAAAGTCGGAGTTCCTGAGAAGAGAAATCTACGATCGCTTCTACTATTACGTGGACGGAAATACCGGAAGGGTCGAAAGGGATATTGTCCTCGTGCTACCCGACGGCAGGACAAAAATCTACCTGAAAAGGGGGGACGAGCTCATGCTTCTCCCCGTCGAGGGTTTCACTAAAACGCTAATAGCTGGCGTCGGGAATCGCGTGAGGAGGGGGGATCCGTTCGCGGCGGTAACGACCAGGAAGGGTGAAGTTCACTACCTGAAGCCCCCAAAAACGGGAACTGTGGTCTTCATAGACGAAGTAACCAATCACCCGCACTACGTCTACTACATCCTTCCGGAGGAGTGAGTCACTCCCCCATAACCTTTCATCTGCATCTATGCCGAACTCGAGGCAATTCTATACCGCCAATTGGGTCCATTCCTTCAGGCCCATAGTGTTCAGGGGTTGGTTGGAGTCATCTAAACTGCAGAGACCCCAGTTATCTCAAGAGCACCCTACACAAACACCACTGGCAGGCTGGAGGACCCTTCCCATGCGTCTTCTGCTTCACACGTATGGGTACAATTGACCAAAAACGTTATAAGGCAACGGAGGGAGAGCCTCTGAAGGCTTTTGGAGTTGAAAAAAATGAAGATCGAAGCTGGAGATTTTGTAAAGTTCCACTACGTTGGAAAGTTTGAGGATGGCGAAGTTTTCGACACGAGTTATGAGGAAGTAGCAAAAGAAAACGGAATATACGTCGAAGAAAGGGAGTACGGCCCCCTTGAAGTCCAGATTGGTGTGGGTGAGATTATCCAGGGTCTCGACGAGGAACTCGTTGGAATGGAAGTCGGGGAGAAAAAGACCCTCACAATACCCCCAGAAAAGGCCTATGGAATGCCAAACCCAGAACTCGTGATAACGGTCCCGGCATCGGAGTTCACAAAAGCAGGCCTTGAACCCGTGGAGGGGTTGTACGTCATGACCGACTCAGGCATAGCCAAGATAGAGAAGATTGAGGGAGAAAACGTCAGTCTCGACTTCAACCACCCCCTCGCCGGAAAGACACTGATTTTTGAAGTGGAAATAGTGGATATAAAGAAAGGAGAATCACATTGAGATGTTCATTGCCGAGGCACCCTGGAACACAAGGAAGCCCGCAACAACGAGCAGGGCACTGTACTTCAGGCCTGCCGAATATTTTCCCTCCCTTATGACTCCTATTCCGAGTCCGGAAGCCACCGCCTGGAGGATTACAAAACCGAGGAGGATGCTCCTAACCGTGCCGTTCGGAAAGTTCGGAACCTGAGTGGTCATGGCCGCCATGACCTGGGTTACTATACCGAGGATCAGAGGGCCTATTATCCCGCTCGTAATGATGAAGAACATCACCTGCATGCCAGTTGAAGCCTTTCTCTCCTGTTTTATCCGGAGTATCTCCCTGACATCGTTTCCAACCGATACGAGAACATCGCCCATGGGGGCGCCTCTATCAAGGGCTTCTATGATTATCATCATTGACCTGTATAGGACGGGGGACTTTCTGTTTCTGACTGCAAATGCAAGGAGTGCCTCACTCGTTGGTCGACCCTTTTTAATCTCGGCAACCGTCCTCTTGAACTCCTTGGTTAGGGCACCGAAGTTTGCAGTTGTAAGCTCCTCAAGGGCCTCTGAAAAGGATATTCCCGCGCGGAGGGAGCTGGCAAGGTAAAAAAACGCGTCTGGAAGACGCCTCTCCATATCCTCAATGCGCTTGTTGATTCTCCAGTATGGGTAGAGGTATGCCATTCCAGCTAAAACGGCAATGAATGCCACCAAGCCGTAGGAAAGGCTGAAAATTCCGACCAGAGCACCCGCTATGACGCCCGCAAGGATGGAGATAAGGAGATACTCGGAGGCGAGGAAATCTATATCCGCAGAGTACAGGAAGAGCTCATAACGTTTCAGCCACTTCGAAGGGAGGATCCTGTTGAGCACGAGGGCGAGTTTCGAAGCTTCCTTTGCCATTCCCTTCACCTCGGCTCCGCTTTCTTAATCATGTTGATGATTATGAGGGATATCGCTGGGAACGCCATCAGCATCACCAGGGCAAGGGTTTCAACGGGCATCACCAAAGCCTGAGCCATCACCGAACCCGCGAGGATTCCAACGACGAACATCGTTGGCATCACTATCGTGAGGAACATGTATATAAAGGCCACACCGTTTACCTTCTGGACGTACTCGACGAGCTTCATCCTGTACTCAAAGGAAAAGTCCTCCGCAAGCTTGTAGAGGATGTCCGAAAGGTTCCCACCGAATTTCACGGCCCGAAGTATCTGCTTAACGACCCTGGAAACGTTTTCAGACCCCATCTTTTCGTCAAACCTCGTGAGTGCATCCTCAAAGGAAGCCCCGGTTTTCATGTCCCTCACTACGAGATCAAACTCCTCGGATATGACACCGTAGTCGGCCTTTGCAACGGAGAGAAGGGCCTCCGCTATACCAACGCCAGCACTCAAAAGGGCAGCCATGTGACGGAGGGCGTAAGGAAGGGCCCTTTCAACCTCCGCAACGCGCCTCTTCCACACCATCTTGGGGTAATAACGCATGTAAAAGAAGCCACCCATGGCACCCAAGAGGCCAATGAGGAGCGACATGTCGAGCGGTTGGTAGAGGAGGTAAGCCACGAGAAACAGGAATATGCCGCTGAACATTGAAACCGCGAGCATGAGGGCCACGTACCTATCCTTGGGCATTAGAATGCTTGCCCGGTAGAGGTCCTCGTCGAGTCCCCTAAGGGAATTCGTGAGTCTCTCGACCGGACCGCGGAAATAACGAAGGGTAGCCTCAGCCAGCCTTTCCGAAAAGGGTTTGCTTATCTCCTGCTTTCTCCACTCTATTATTGTCTCGATATTTCGTTCCTTCTCCTCAACTTCCTTCTCCTCTTCAACTTCCTTCTGGAGCTCCTTTAATAGCTTCAGTCTTTCGGAGACACTCTTACCCTCGGGCAACCTTGTGAGCGGCTTTTCTGCCACTTCAATGGTCTTCCCACCCAGCCTCTCAAGGAAGTTCGAGAAGGCTTCAAGAACCCCCACACTTCACCACCTCAAACTATTGTCTCAAGCTGTTCCTTGGCCTTTGAAGTACTGTCCTCCTCTATCTTCCCGAGCAGTGCTTCCTCATCGATGTAGAACTGCCTGATGTAGTATCCAACCTCCTGAATGCTCCGGATTCCCTTCTCCACCATCCACTCGAGTATTATCCTTCTCTTCTCCCTCTCAAGTTCAAGTTCCCTGATGCTGAGGCCGGTATGGTGAGCCAACGTGTTGAGAACCCTGCTCGGGACTCCCGTGGGTATCAGCTCGTCCTTGGCTGGGTCGTACTTGTAAAGTTTGTTAAGCTGAACGTTGTCACCCTCTATACCCGCCACCTCAGCTATCTCGGTTATTCTCCTTATCGTTCCCTTTTTCCTACTGTGGAACCTGACCTGCATAAGGATTATGTCAAGGGCGGGTATCATTATCCTTGGAACGCTCATGGGAGGGCTTTCGAGACGGGTTATGGTCTCCCTGGAGCTGTTGGCGTGAATTGTCCCCATACATCCATCGTGGCCGGTGTTCATCGCGGTAAACATTGTTCTCGCCTCTGGTCCACGAACCTCACCGACTATTATCCTGTCGGGACGCATACGGAGGGTGTTTTTAACCAGGTCATCCATCGTCACTTCTCCCTTCCCCTCTATGTTTGGGGGCCGTGTCTCAAGCCTTATCCAGTGCTCAACGGAGAGCTGGAGCTCTGCCGTGTCCTCAATTGTTATAACCCTCTCACTGGGGGGTATGAAAAGGCTGAGGGAATTGAGAGTCGTGGTCTTTCCCGAACCG
Source organism: Thermococcus sp. (assembly GCA_026987155.1). Lineage (GTDB taxonomy): Archaea > Methanobacteriota_B > Thermococci > Thermococcales > Thermococcaceae > Thermococcus. The sequence goes on from JALSNG010000006.1 coordinate 10,991, forward strand.
GTACCGCCGGAAACAAGGACGTTGGCCGGTTTTACACCAAGACCATCGACGAGGATCCAGAGAAAAGCTGCTATCTCGGTGTTCATGGTCCCGTATTTTATGAGATCGATTATAGTTAAAGGATCCTTTTTGAACTTACGGATGGTTATTGTGGGGCCATCAAGGCTTATCGGGGGTATTGTGGCATTAACACGGCTTCCATCAGGCAAACGGGCATCCAAAAGAGGGCTCTGCTGATCTATCCTTCTGCCAACCTGCCTCGCGATTCTCTCTATTATGTTGAGGATCTCCCTGTCAGTTTTGAAGAGTATGTTGGTTTTACACATGTTGAATCGCCTGTGCCACACGTAAACCGGCCTGTTCGTGCCGATTACCATTATCTCCTCAAGGTTATCGTCCCTAACAAGGGGATCGAGCCTTTCATAGCCTATCATTCCCTGGACTATGAGGTTCGTGAGAATCTCTACCCTCCCCTCAGAAAAAGTCGGTGCGGCCTCCTTTATCATCCTCCTTACGGCGTTCATGAAAACCTTTCTGCGTTCCTCGGGGTCGGCTATAGCGGTTGGATCAACTTGTATCTCGGTTATCGCCCTCTCCCTTATGCGCTTCAAAATCTCCTCCTCTTCCTCAGTGAGGCGTGGCATTTTTATTTCATAGATGGGAACGGGCTCCCCTTTAACCTTCAGGATTCTTACGTTACCGTAGGCATCAAGCACCTGGGCCCTCCCCTCGTACTCGTCACCAGTGGATGACGCCCCGAGGATGGACTTAAGGGTCGATGCCTTGGGCTTTGGCGCCGGTTTGGGTTCGGGTTTCTTGGGTTCGGGCTTTGAGAGGATCTCCCCCAAGACGTCCGCACCGGTGGGCCTCTCCTTGGCCGCCTCATCGAGGGTGGTGGGAGTTTTAAGAATATCCTCAAGATCCACCTTCTCGCTCTTAACGAAGGGTAATTCTTCTTCTTTCTCTTTCTTACGACCCAGTATTTCCTCGAGTCCCTCGTCCTCATTGTTAAGTATCTCGTCTATCCAGGACAGTCCCTTTTGTTTCTTCCCGTCTTTTTCATCAAACACAACCTCTCACCACCTACCTACTCCAGCTCACGCGGTAGCTTATCTCCACCTCCCCCTTCATGAGGACTACCCATACTGGAAGGTCGATTTTAGACGATTGAGGGGGCTTCGGGGGCCCGGATGGAGAGATTATTTTCACACCGCTAATGAGTTTATCCGAGGGCACGAACATTGGGGAAAGCTTTGGGGTGTTTCCTGAAGCGTTCCGGGGTTTGGACCTCTTGAGAAATCCCATGTATTTCTCCATGTACTCCCTGAAGGTCATGGTGTACTTGGGTGTGTAGGCGTACATTCTGCCGTCCGAAAATACAAGGGGCACCGTTACGGCAAATAACGTCCAGAAGTCAGCCTTTTTTCCAAAGGCGCCTTCCTCGCAGTCCCCGGAAAGACAAGCCCTGGGTTTGCCGGGAACGTTTGTCAGTTTCATCCTCACCACTCCATCGTATTTAATGACCTTAATGGAATCGTCCATGATGGGAAACATCGACCGGAGGTACATCACCTTGGGGGAGTTTATGAGCTGGGGATAGACAACGCCACAGGTTATGAAGGATATTTCAGGGATCTCCTGGATAACTCCCCCCGTAAAAGTATCGCCGTTGTAGTCCACCTGGGTTATCTTACCATTTCCACAGATGCTCCTGTAATCAAAGGTCTTAACCACGTAGGGGTTTTCATCGGTTATTCTGAAACTAACCTTGACAGTCTCGTAGGGCATTATCCAAAAACCAACGTAGTAGTTGAGGGTGGTTTTGGTGACGTTGCCGGGGATGTGGTAAATCTGCCCCCCGATTATCTTTGCAGTTAGATTTTCACTGCCGTCGAGGCGATAGACCTTGAAATCGTAGCGGGGGTTCACTATAACGAACTTTGGGTACTGGGCGGTGTTCACCATCGTTACGTTGAGGTCGAGGGTAACCACCTCTGAAATCCCAATGTTGTTGTAGGGAATCTCGTATGCCCCCGTGGGGTTGTAGCTACCCGGAATGCTGTAACTCTCCCCCAATGCAACTGGCAAAGCCGAGGCCACTATGAAAAGAATAAGAAAGGCCGCTGGGATTCTTTTCACAGCAATCACCTCAACTGGAGACCTTTGCCAGGTAGAGGGAGTTCTGGTACGTTAGGATGTCCGGCACAAAGATGGATGGAACCTTGATGATGACCATGAACCTCGCGTTGTCCGGGAGTACGAGCATCCCGGATTCCTTCTCAAGGTCAACCACCCTCCAGCCGTATGCCTCAAGCTGCTGCTTAACCTCCTCGGGGGACTGAAGCTTCCCTGCCGCGAGGGCCTTTAGAATCTGGGTAAGGTCAACGGCGTAGGAATAGCTTGCAGAAGCAGACTGACTGGTCGTCTGGCTGTTCTGGTAAGTGTCGCTGCTCCCCTCCTGGGTGCTTATTGCACCACCACCGGGATTGTAAGAACTCTGGTGGTTCTCACCGTAATTGGTGGAGGAACTGGATGTGGAAGAAGTGGACTGACTCTGGGACTCGCTCACCGAAATTCTTCCAACGTCCGTTGGAAGGAGCACGAGCTCAACATAACCCTGGTTAACTATCTCACGGAAAGGACTCTTTGTCGAGTTTCTCGCAAAGATGACCACCTTATCACCTGGGGAAAGGAAGGCGCCGTTGATTCTGTCGCGGGTCAGAACGAGGGCCATATCAACGTATTGGACTTTATAGAAGCGGTAGTCGGTTATTTGCTTGTAGTTGAGTATGCCGCTTATTATTGACTTGGCCTGGGCCTTGGTAACGATGGTCTTGTAGTTGCCCTTCTCAAGGACAACCTCTTGGCCAGGAATGGTGTCAATGATGTAGTAGTAATAATCCTTCCAGAGAGCGAGAAGGTACGGGTCGGGGTTCGTAGAGTTTACTTCTGCCTCGCTCTTTGCGTTCATAACCTGTTGCTCAAGGGAATTCAGTGTGTCTATGGTCTTCCTTTTGATGTCGTCGGGAAGGGGCATGGATAACAGTGGTTGGAACGCTACCTCTATGGCCTTTATCCTCTCCTGCTTCGTCTGGTTGAGCTTTCTCTCGTACTCAATCCTCTTCTGCTCCTCCACACAGTCGTTGTATTTCTTGAGGGCAAGGTTGTAGAAGGCCTTCACGTCGATTTTGTCGAGCTCATCCACGGAGTTGGCCGACCGGATCTTAGCTAAGAGTTCGTTTTTGATCCTTATGGGCTCAGCACTGCAGGTCCGGGATTGATTGACAATATCGCCCTTAAAGTAATAGGCCACCTGGGAGAGCTTGTCCTTTCTTGCCTTGCTCAACCTCTCAGCGGCTTGATTCTGCATATAGACGTAGGCACCGAGGGAGACCACCAAGATGAGAATGATGATTATCGAGGCACCCACCAGAATCCTCTTCCGTCTCTCCCTACCCCTTATGCTGCCCACCGCCCTGGGTTTCTTGGGTGGCTTCCTGATGGGGGGTTTTGCCGAGGGAGCCGCCTTTGGCTCGGTACCGGTTTTACCAAGCTCTCTTAAACGGCGAATCTTCGCCTCTATATCCTCAGACACGTTGAGCACCACCGTCAATCGTTATCATAACAACCTTTCATGTCGAATAGTTTTTTTGAACCATGACCCTTATTTAGGTTTCGGTGATATTATGGAGAGGTTGGAGATAAAAGTAATCGAGATAAGGGGCAAATGCCCCGTATTCGAACTCGGGGACAGGATGGTGATTGAAGGGCCACAGGTAAAGCTCGATGAGACCGATGCAATATGCACTCACGCCTTTGCCTCCCTGTTGCCCTACATAGTCGCGTTGAGAAAGGGTATTAAACCGAAGGAGTTAGGCCTCGGTAAGGGGGAGAGGGCATACGTCCAGTGCCTCGATCCCGGCGAGCCATACACGGATGGAGGAACTGTAATCTTCGAGATAAGGGTGGTACGGAATGAAGCAGAGAAAAGCATGGAAAGTCGTTAAGGAGGCGATCGACGAGGCCGACATAATCATCGAGGTAGTCGACGCCAGGGATCCAATAGGAACGCGCAACAGAAAACTCGAAAGGCTTGTTCAAGAGAGGGGAAAACCACTACTAATGGTCATGAACAAAGCTGATTTAGTTCCAAAAGAATGGGCCGAAGAGTACAAGAGGAAGAGCGAGATACCCGTTGTATTTATCTCCGCGAGGGGGAGGAAGGGAACCGGGATCCTGAGGAGAGAGATAAAGAAGCTTGCGAAACCCCTTCTTGACGAGAGGGAGAAGGTTAAGGTCGCCCTCATAGGCTATCCAAACGTAGGGAAGAGCACGATAATCAACACCCTGAAGGGCAAGAGGGCAGTAAAAACCGCTCCAATACCCGGTCACACCACTGGAAAGCATCTGATAAGGCTCAGCAGGAAGATATGGCTCTTAGATTCGCCGGGAGTTGTTCCGATAGACGATTTCGACGAGCTGGTAATTAAGGGCGGTTTTCCCGCAGACAAGATAGACGAACCGGTAAAGCCGGCACTAAGGTTAATCTCCCGCATACTCAAAACGAGGAAGGAAGCGATAACCGAGAAGTTCGGCATCGAAGCTAAGAGCGAGGAGGAAATCCTCAGGAGAATAGGCGAGAGGAGGGGCCTCATCAAGGCCGGCGGCGAGGTTGACTTGGAGGAAACGGCGAGGTGGCTCCTCCGTGAGTGGCAGACCGGTCGCTTCACCCTCTTCGCGAGCGAGGAAGAGAGAGAAAGGGAATTCACATGGGACTTCAAGGAAATCCTTGGGGAAGTCGAGAAGGAGCTCCTCCTCGACCCGAGGAGAATCCTCTGGAGGTTTGAGGACGAGCTTTGGAAGAAGCTCGACGGCCAGAAGAGGGCCGGAATCAGGGAGATAGAGGGTTTAACCGTTGGCATAGCGACCGGGTTTAAAAAGTGTGACTCCGCTCTCAAGTTCCTCGAAGAGCTGACCGGGAAGAGCGTTTTAGCGAGCGAGTGCTTCGGAAAGAAGTGGAAAGGAGTTATAGCGATTCTCGATTAGGCCCTTAAAGCGTTAATCACGTCCAGCCTTCCCATAACCCTTCTGACTACCAAGACCGTGAGCAGGGCGTAGGCAAGGTAGAGAACCGGCAGGAGCGGGAGAGTCCGAACGGCGTCGCCGAGCGAGAGGTTGATGCCGAGGCTAAGGAAGGCGAAGATTAGGAAAATCGTTACGGCTCTTTTTCTCTCGCGCCTAAGCTTTGCGAGGGTTACCTTTAACCTCATGAACCTCACCGTCCCTCAGGAGGATTAAGACGTCAGCAAAGCGGAAGAACTCCCTCTCGTGGGTCGCCGCTATTACAGTTACGCCCTCCTCGTTTACTCTTTTCAGAAGCTCCCAGATTCTAACTTTGTTCTCCCAGTCGAGGTTCGCCGTCGGCTCGTCCGCGAAGAGGTACCTCGGCCTGTTCGCCAGTGCCCTCGCTATGGCAATCCTCTGCATCTCTCCACCGCTCATGTGCTCGGGCAACTTGTCGGCGAGGTGCTCCGCGTTTACGAGCTTCAAAAGCTCTCTCGCCCTCCCCTCAGGGTTCTCAACCTTCTTCGAGTACTTCATCGGTAGGAGGACGTTTTCGAGGCCGGTAAGGTACGGCACGAGGTAGAAGAACTGGAAAACGATTCCAAAGTTTTCGAGGCGATAACGCCTTAGCTCCTTCTCCTTCAGCGAATGAATCTCAACGCCGTCAACGAGAACCTCGCCGGAGGTAGCTCTATCCCGCTCAGAATGTTGAGGAGCGTCTTCTTACCGCTCCTGGAGGCATCGGCAATAACGTAGAACCTCCCGTCCTCGAAGGTCAGGTTTATCTCCTTAAGGGTCGTCACGTTCCCAAACTCGTAGTGCTTGGTGAGGTTGCGAACCTCAATCACGCGTCATCACCTTACAAGCTGGAGTTAGATGAGCCGGATTTAAGGTTTTGTTTCGAAGCCCATTTAAACCCTCCATCAAAGTGAGAGCCATGAGACTCCTCCTAACGACTTCCCAAGGAATTGAAGACTTAGCAAGGGCAGAGGTTGAGAATCTGCTCTCCGAGCTTGGAGTTCCGTTTCGAGTGGAAGAGAAGCCACTCGGCGTCGAGGGGAGGCTTTTGGCAGAGGTTGGCGAGGCCTACTACACCGACGGGAAGGGAAGAAAAAGGGAGCTGAGCGTTTCCACTTACCTCAACGAACGTTCGAGGCTCCTCCACAGGGTTATAGTCGAGATAGCGAGCGAGCGCTTTGAGGGAATAGGTGAAGAAGAACCGGAGAATGCCCTTAAGCGAATTGAGGACTTTGTAAAAGAACTCCCTGTGGAAAGATACGTCAAGGTGAGCGAGAGCTTCGCCGTGAGGAGCTTTAGAAAGGGTGAGCACAAAATCACGAGCCTTGATGTTTCCAGAACCGTCGGAAAGGCGATATTCGAGCGTTTGGAACGCTTTGGAAGGCCAAAGGTGAACCTCGATCACCCGGCGGTGATTTTCAGGGCCGAACTGATAGGAGAAATCTTCTTCCTCGGGATAGATACTACAGGTGATAGCTCGCTCCACAAGAGGCCCTGGCGCGTTTACGATCACCCGGCCCACTTAAAGGCCAGCATAGCCAACGCACTCATAGAGCTGGCGAATCCAGATGGAGGTCCGTTCATAGACCCCTTCTGTGGGAGCGGAACGATTCCGATTGAGTTAGCGCTCAGAGGCTACACGGGGGAGGTAACCTGCCTTGAGAAGTTCAGGAAACACCTTTATGGGGCGAAGATGAACGCCCTCTCGGCCGGGGTTATTGACCGGATAAACTTTATCCTCGGCGACGCGACAAAACTGAGTGAACACGTTGAGAGCGTTGACTTCGCTGTCAGTAACCTCCCCTACGGAATCAAAATAGGAAGGAAAAGTGCGATTCCAAAGCTCTACATGGACTTCTTTGGCGAGCTCGCTGAAGTTCTCGAAAAGCGCGGAGTCTTCATAACCACCGAAAAGAGGGCGATAGAGAAAGCAATAGGGGAGAACGGATTCAAGGTTATCCACCACAGGCTTATCGGCCACGGTGGATTAATGGTCCATACCTACATTATAGAGTGACCCAATACCTATATAGTTTATTTCGAAAATCTTTATAAAGAGCTATGTCTACTTGTTAATGGTGATAAACATGGTGCCGATAGTGATGTCCCCCAGCCTCCAGAGGGGACTCTTTGAGGAAGAGAAGAAGAGGATACGCGGAAGGAAATTCTGACGCCCACGACCCTTTCTTTTTAGGTTCTTATACTGATGTCCAAGACGGCCCTTTCACCGTTCGGGTTTTTTATAACAACCTTCCACTTCCCCTCGGGAAGGTTAACGGTGGAATCGACTTTCTTTATCCGGCCAAAGTCACGAAGAACCTTTCCGTCGGAGGATATTACCTTAACCTCTACAGGAACGTTCGAACTGACCCGTATCTTAAGATCCGCGGGACCCTTAAATATCCAGGACTTTTCAGCCCCCGGGGAGAGGGTCTTACCCTTGGAGTACACGAAGTTGTTGCCAATGCAACCGGCCGCGAGAACTAAGAGCATCAGCGAAGCCGCTATCAACCCTCTCATTAACACCACCATGAATAGTCATTGATTAAAAACTTAAAAAAGTTTCGTCAGCAGAGTATCGAGTCCTCCCTCAAAACCTCGAAGTCCACCGTTCCAATTCCCTCAATCCACGCCTCCACTTTGTCGCCGTGTCTCAGTGGACCAATCCCGGGGGGCGTGCCGGTGGCTATTATATCGCCGGGCTGAAGTGTCATTACAGAGCTTATGTACTCTATCAGCTCGGGAACCTTAAAGAGCATCTGGCTCGTTCTACCGAGCTGTCGTATTTTTCCGTTCACCTTGAGACCTATCTCAAGGTCATCTATGTTCAACTCGCGCCTATCAACCACCCTCGGACCCACAGGTGCAAAGGTGTCAAAGCCCTTGGCGATGCTCCATGGCAGGCCCCTCTCTATCGCCTCCGCCTGGAGATCCCTGGCAGTTATGTCGAGGAGTATAGTATAGCCCAGAACGTAGTCCATTGCCTTTTCCTTTGGAACTCGCTTGGCCTTCTTCCCCATTATCACCGCCAGCTCAACCTCGTGGTCAACGCGCTTGCTCATTCTCGGCAGGATTATCGGTTCACCCGGCCCAATAAGGGAGCTCGGCGGCTTGAGAAATATTATAGGCTTCTCAGGGACCTCCATACCCATCTCCCTCGCGTGTTCAGCGTAGTTCTTGGCCAGGGCTATTATCTTGCTAGGACGAAGCTCGTAAAAGCCATCTCGATGGGGAAGACGGATCATAGTATCACCCTGCGAGATACACGAGGTTCAAAATAAAGTTTACGGTAAAACGTTCCTCCAAAAATTCAGACAATGAACTCAGCCCCTCAGCGGCTCCGGGATGCCCTTCTCCCACTGCTCTCTAGCGAGCTCACCGGTGTATTTGAACTTCTCGACCTTCTTTTCCGCCTCTTTCCTCTTCTTCTGGTGCTCCTTCAGGAAAACCTGGACCCTCTCAATCAGCTCGCGCTTGCACTGGCCGCAGAGGAGCTCGCCGCTCTTGCATGCCTGATAGCGTTCCATGAGCTTTTTATCATCCTTCTCGAAGAATATCTCGAACCACTTGAAGACGACGCACTTCTCTGGATTTCCACCCTTCTCGCGCTGCTCCTTTGCGGTTGCCCTTCCACCGGTTAAAGCGTACTTCCATATCTTCTTACCGGCCTCCTCGGGGTCGTCGGTGAGGTAGACGGCAGTTTCAGGCTTTGAAGCGCTCATCTTGCCCTCAAGGCCCATCAGACCGGGCACGAACTTGGAGTGAATGGCAGCGGTTTTGTAGTAGCCGAGGCTCTCAGCGAAGTCCCTCTGGAGCCTCCAGTACGGGTCCTGGTCTATGGCCGCTGGAATGAGACAGCGCTTCCTCTCGAAGAAGGTTGGAGCAGCTTGAATCGCCGGGTAGAAAATCATTCCTATCTTGCTCTGCTCCGTGAAGCCGAAGACCGCTCTGGCCATCGAGAAGTTTATCTTCTTCGCTATCGGTATCGCCATCTCGTATATCTTGGTGAACTCGCTGTCCTGGAAGATGAAGGTCTTGTCAGGATCGAAGCCGACAGCTATGATGTCAAGGATGTTGTCGTAGGCCCATCTCTTGGTGTCGTCGAAGGTGAGCTTCTCCTTGAAGAGGAATTTCTCGTCATCCGTAATCTGGATGTAGAGGTTTACCTTAAACTTCT
>JALSNG010000007.1 GCA_026987155.1 Thermococcus sp.
CTCCTACCGTACGCGCTGCACTTCATGAAGGTCAGCGAGAACGTCTATCCATACTCCCTCACCTACGCGACGATAATATTCCTTGGTATTCCGTTCTCCTTCACTTTCATGGCCTTTGGAGCTCTCATGAGGGCCACGGGAGACACGAAAACACCGGTCAAGATAACCCTCCTCACGGTGGCGATAAACATAATCCTCGACCCGATACTCATATTCGGCTGGCTGGGCTTTCCCAAGCTGGGCGTTGAGGGGGCTGCAATAGCGACGGTCTTTGCAAACTCAGTTGGAGCCTTCATAGGCCTCTACCTTCTCTTCACCGATAGGGTTGGGCTGAGCCTGAGCCTTGAGAGCCTCAAGCCGGATTTTGAATTCTACAAGAAAATATTCAAGGTTGGCCTGCCGTCGAGCATCGGCCAGTCCGCGAACAGCTTCGGCTTCGTCATCCTTACTAGGATAATCTTCGGCTTCGGCGACGTCACCTACGCGGCCTACATCATAACCACCAGACTGGTGAACTTCCTCACGAGCATCTCGCGCGGTATAAGCATGGCAATGGGAACGATGATAGCACAGAACGTCGGGGCGGAGAACTACGAAAGGGCCAAGAGGATAGCCGAGAGGACTATGGTCATAAACTTCACAATAGCGAGCCTCGCAATACTGATAATTGGCGTCTTTAGGGTCGAGATATTCAGGGTTTTCCTCAACGATCCTGCCGTCATCCAGGAGAGTGAGGTCGTTCTCAAGTACTTCCTCATCTCGGTGCCCTTCTTCAACGGAATCTTCATAGTCGTGAACAGAACCTTTAGCTCGGCGGGCCACACCAAGAAGAGCATGGCCCTCGGCATATTCCGCCTCTGGGGGCTGAGGATTCCGCTCAGCTACGCCTTCGGATACATCGGAGCCATAACAATCCTCGGAATCTCCATACCCCTCGCGGAGCTCTTCGACTTCACGAGCAAGGGAGTGTTCTTCGGCATGGGAATGAGCAACTTCTTAGCTGGAATAGTTGCCCTCGCCTGGTTCCTGCGCGGCACGTGGATGAAACGGATAATCGAGGAAAAATCAAAAACCGGGCCCGAGAAGGTCACGGCTTAACAGCCGGAAGGCTAATAAACCCTTCTCCCGACCCACCAGCGGTGAGGGCGATGATAGAGGATAAGCGGTGGAAGGGTGTTTACTCCTTCGAGGACTCGCCGTTCATCATGGAGATTCTGACGGAGCTTCGCGATGAAAGAACGGGGCCGATACCCTTCAGAAAGGGGCTCGTCAAGCTTGGAAGGTACATGGCATACGAGCTGACCAAGACTATGGAAACTGAGAGGGTTCCGATAAAGACGCCGCTTGAAGAAACCGTTGGAACGATAGTCAAGGACAGGAGAAACGTGGTCATAATCACTGTTCTCCGCGCGGCAATACCGCTCATGGAGGGCCTCATCAAGGTTCTCGACCATGCCCGCGTTGGTATCGTTTCAGCATCGCGTGGAAAGGCCCCGAAGTTCGAGATAGAGATGAAGTACGTTAAGGTGCCGCAGATTAAGCCGGAGGATACGGTTATCATAGCGGATCCGATGATAGCAACAGGTTCAACTCTCATCAGGGTTCTCGAAGAGGTCAAGAGGTACGGAAAGGCCAAGCGCTACGTCATAGTTGGGATTCTCGCGGCTCCAGAGGGAATAGGCAGGATAAAGGAGGCACATCCCGAGGTTGAGATGTTTGTTGCGGCGATAGACAGGGAGCTCAACGACCACGGCTACATACTCCCCGGCCTCGGCGATGCAGGCGACAGGGCCTTCGGTGCGCCGATTAAGGTTTGAGGTTCCTTCTTTCCGTTTTCTCTGCTCGTGGACGTTAAATTTATAAGCCGGCATTTTGTTATTCTTTTTGAAACCCGCAGTGCGCGGGGGTTGCCGAGCCTGGTCAAAGGCGGTGGACTCAAGATCCACTCCCGTAGGGGTTCAGGGGTTCAAATCCCCTCCCCCGCACCATAGAAACTTCTTGTCAAGTAATTTTATCAGACAATCTCTGTCATGGCTTGACTAATTTTCTGACCATCAAAGGGGAACGTGAAGACGTTGGATGCATCGTCAATTGGGGTTTAATCCCATGAGAGCCCATCGGCAGGGATTTACTCAAAACAGCGCCCGAAGGGTACTAAAGAGAAAAAACCCTCACTAAAAAGAGTAAGTTGAAACGTAAACATCTGCCGTGTTGGCAACTCAAAAATGCATGCCGACTTTGATGAAACTTTGAAGAGCGAAGTTTCTTTGGGGAACAAACCATAAATACCCTCTTAGATACCTACCTTTGATGAGCGCCCCGGTGTTTAACTCAAAGCTCTGTGCGATATGCAAGGGCAGAAAACTCCTCTGCGGCAGGCCAACGTGCCCTATTCTTGAGCGCTTTAGGATAGCCAGAAGAGTGGAGCAAAAGCTCAACAAGAGGCACCTCTTTGGCTCTTCTCCGCCAAGTATCTTCGTCGGGGAGTACGGTTACCCAAAGGTGAGAATAGGGCCTCTCGTGCCCCCCATCGAGGGAAACACGAGCCACTTCGATAACCCCCTGGAGTGGGAGAACAAAACGATTCGAGATATTCTATACTACCGCTCGCTTTTGGTTATGGGTGAGACAAAAGCTGATGTAAACGTCAGAAAAAGTGGAAGGATTCTGAGCGAGGTTCGGGAGCTGGCCATGTCAGTAAAGCCAGTTGACAGTGAGATTTTGCTGAAGAAAAAGCCCGTCCTCAAAGTCCTCCCGAGCGAGTTCGCGCCGCCAATAGGGCCGAAGGCGGAGCTTTTAGATTTTGAACTCACCGAGAATCCCAGGATTCCAAGGAGGACGGATTACGTAGTTAATGACGAGCTGAAGGCGGAACAGGCCATAATGAGGCTCTACAACTGGGGCTTCGACGAGTACTACATCATGAGGCTCCTTTCAGCGGGCCTTCTTGGGATCGACAAGAGGCTCGTCCCGACGAGGTGGAGCATTACAGCGGTTCAGGACACCATTGGTAAAAACCTGAGGAGAGAAATCCTTCGCTATCCCCTAATCAACGACTACGAGGTCTACTTCTACCGCTTCCTTGGCAACCGCTACGCCGTTCTGCTCATGCCCGAAAGCTACGCCTTCGAACTCCTCGAGGTCTGGCTCAAGGGCTCGCTCTTCGGTGCAAGCGAGCCGAGTGTAATCCACGACTACGAGGACTTCCGCGGGAGGAGGGAGTACGTGAAAGAAACGGCAGGGGCCTACCACGCGGCAAGGTTGAGTGTCTTAGAAGCCCTCCGGGCAAGAAGACGGCAGGCCAGAACGGTGGTTTTCCGCGAGGTCACGCCAGAGTATTACGCCCCCGTTGGCGTCTGGCAGATTCGTCTTGGGGTGAAAAAGGCGATGGGCAATTTAATCGGACGCTTCGAGACACTCAACGAGGCCCTCGACGCCATAAAGCGTCGCCTTGAGCATCCCTTCGAGAAGTACCTTGAGAGGAGCTACATCCTCGGAAGCCTCGCGAGGCAAAAAACGTTAGACGAGTGGCTCGGAAGAAATTTATACCGCCTCAGCAGAGAGGAAGCAGGTGGATGACGAGCACTCCATCCCACTGAGAGATGATGACTGCACGTCAGGCTGACACCGGCCGGGGGTGATAACGTGGAGGGAGTTGATGTTATTGGGGAGCTCATGAGGATTGAGGAAAAGCTTGAGAACATAGAGAAACTCTTAAGGGAGTTACTTGGGGTTTGAGCCATGAGAAAGAAGCTCGCCCTCATAAGTCTCGACGGAAACGGGGTCTACAACCTCAAGCACATGCCATTCCTGAGCGAGTTAGCTGAGGGCGGGAGCTTTGCGGTTGTTGATTCCATCTTCCCAACGCTGACCGATTTGGTTCACACCAGTGTGATGACCGGAGTGTGGCCGAGAGACCACGGCGTGGTGGAGAACGGCTACTACGACCGCTTAACGGACAGGAAGGTCAACTTCTACGATTACGAGGTAGCCTTTAATCCTCACAGGGTCATTAAGGCCCCGACCATTGTTGACCTGTTGCGGCAGAAAGGCCTTAGAACCGCCAGCGTCTCCGGTTATACTATGCCACCATTCAGCGGAACCGACGTGAGGATCTTTCCCCCATTCTTCGCAAGTGACAGGATGTACCGCCGGCACGGAAGGGACTGGCGAAAAGACCTCTGGGTTCTCAGCTCTGCCCTCTACCTCTACGAGGAGTGCAAACCTGATTTGCTCCTCGTTCACTTTGCCTCGATTGACGGTATGAGCCACGACCACGGGCCTTTGAGTGAGGGCTCCCTAAAGGCCGTTGAAACCGTTGATACCGCAGTAAGAACCCTCTGGGAAAGGTTAAAGGACGAGTACGCCTTCATAATCTTCGCCGACCACGGACAGGAAGGGGTTCACACCTGGGTGAACCTGAGGACGTATCTGGGAAAACATGGAATAGAAACCCTCAGGGTTTCTTCTGGCGGTGGAGTTCACGTTTATCTCAAAGATCCGAACCAGGCCGAGGAAGCCTTTCAGGTTCTGAGGAGAGCACCCGGTGTTGGTGCGGTTTTCTTCCGCGATGAGCTTCCACACCTCAACACCCAGAACAGCGGCGAGCTGATAGTTTCTGCCAAGCCGGGCTACTGGTTCTGTTCACATGGAATGTGCAGGGGAATAAAGGGAGTGAGCCACTGGGTTAAGGGAATGCACGGTTCGATGAACGAGCCGGTAATGAAGGTTCCGCTCATCCTCTGGGGGTTTGAGAAGGTTGAGCTTAAAAACGCGAGTCTCATGGACATAGCGCCGACTGTTCTGGAGTTCTTTGGTTTAGAAAAGCCGAGGAATATGACGGGGAGGAGTTTGATTCTCTGAATGTTGGGTTATCATTCAGAGGGTCTAAGAATGAATTTGATGATCTGCGCCTTATCTTTTTCAGAGTAATTGTACTCGATCTCTGAAGCCATGGTTTTCAATGCAGATTCTAAGACTTCCCTAATCTCAGATAAACGTGGACCATTCACTTTGGGAGTTATGATCCCTATAATACCGTCTGGTGAGTACTGGTACGAACCATCACTTCGAAGGAGTTTAACATACCTTGTCAATGAAATGAGCTCCCGTCTTCCCCATGATTTTTCGTGGACTTCCATCTGGATCATTGGAGTATCCTTAAAAAACGTTGATTTTAAGTTTTTGATATCTCCTGGGCGGTTTCTTCTGAGAAGCTTATTTATTCCCAAGTTTGTGTTGAACAGTATTATCCGTTTGTTAGTTACTGCTAATCCATTAAAGTCTCCCGGAGAAATACTCAGATTATTGAAGACTGCGAGGATATACTCCCCCGGCATCAGGTAGTCCCGAAGCTCCATTTCCCTCCTCCCTCCGGGTATTTATAGATTTCCCTCCTCCCGGAGGGTGTAATATATTGGCAGAAAAGCTCACAACCACTCGATCTTAACC
>JALSNG010000008.1 GCA_026987155.1 Thermococcus sp.
TGGCAATCTTCGGCAACCGCTACTTCGACTACCAGAAGCCGTGGAAAACAGCCAAAACCGACCGCGTGAGGACGGCAACAACTGTGAACATCTCCCTCCAGATAGTTAAAGCGTTGGGAATCCTGCTTGAGCCGTTCCTTCCAGATGCGGGCGAGAGGATATGGCACCTCCTCAACCTCGAGGAGCTCAAGCGCTGGGAGTTCACCGAGATTCCGGCCGGACACAGGGTCAGGAAGGCTACTCCAATGTTCAAGAAGGTGAGCGATGAGGACATAATTTACTTCATCGTGAACTACATCGCTCGCGGAAATCCGGAGAGTGCCAGACTGCTCCTCGACAAGTACTACAAGCGGGACGACGTTGTGAAGGTTGCACTCGAACGCTTCAAGAGCGAGGAGGAAGCAAGGGCAATCCTTAAGAGCATCTACGGGGATGAGCTGGAGGCCAAAGCCGAAAAGGCCGGAAAGGCCTCGAAGAAGGAGAAGTTGAAGAAAAAGGAGAAGGGTGGTGAAAGCGTGGAGTACATAAGCTTTGATGACTTTGCCAAGCTCGACCTTCGCGTTGGAAAGATAATCGAGGTCAAAGACCACCCCAACGCCGACAGGCTCTACGTGGTCAAGGTTGATCTGGGCGATGAAGTCAGGCAGCTCGTTGCAGGTTTGAAGAAGTACTACAAGCCGGAAGAGCTGCTGAACCACTACGTCGTCATCATAGCGAACCTCGAACCCAAGAAACTCCGCGGTGTGGAAAGCCAGGGGATGCTTTTGGCAGCGGATGACGGCGAGAACGTGGCCCTGCTGATGCCGGATAAAGAAGTGAAGCTCGGCTCAGGGATAAGGTGATCCTTTCTTCTCCCATTTTCGTGTTGATGGTGCATGTTTGGAAGGCTTCTCAAAACAGGGTTTAGGTTTGAGGAGGACAAGATGTTAATTGAATATCCCCACTGGGCTTTAATGCCAACTGTCAGGAACGGAGATTAAAATTAAACAGAAAGCCCAAACAAAGACCCGTCTAAAGCCTCAGCTCCACCCAGTTTTCTTTCCCCTTCTTGTAGACCCTTATTAGCCCCCTTTTCTCAAGGCGCTGGAACATTCTCCATGCGGTCGTTTTTGGGATTCCAAGGGCGTTTCTTACCTCCGATTGCCTTGCCCTCCCCCCGCGGTCGTAGACGTATTCAAGGACCCTCCTCTCATCGTCGTTCAGGCCTGCCTCGTTCATTCTCCGTTCGAGCTCCTCCCGTGAAGGCAGTTCCCCATTTTTAGCTCCCCTACTGTAGAGCAGGGTTAAACCCAGCCCGATTACAACGGCGAGGGAGCCCAGGAGATAATAGACAGAACTGTTTTTTCCCGTTGAGCCTTCATTCCCGGTAAGGGTGCCTCTTGGGCTGGTTTTTTGGGGAGTTGAGACGTTGCCGCCTCGGGTGGTTGGTGTGGTAGTTGTTTCCGACGATGTCGTCGATGTTTCGCTTTCCGTTGGAATGGAAAGAACGTATGAGATGCTCTGGTTCCCAGGGGGGAGGACTATGTAGCTCTCACCTATTTCGAGGGGAACTGTGCTGAGGTCCACGACAACTGAGCCCGGGGGCAGGATTATCTTAACCGGGTGATTGAAGGAATATGAGAGCGTCCACACGGAGCCCTCTTTCGAGGTTAGTTCGTTAGTGTAGTAAGTCACGTTTATCAGGCTAACGTTTTCCCCGTAATAGATTGCGAGCTTGCTCCCGTTCTGCTGGAATGTGAGTGGATTCCCCCTTTCGTCCAGAACGGTTAGGGCGGTGACGTTACCGGCAAGAAGATCCACAAGGGTGCCTATGGTGTAGTTGTCAGCTTGGATTATTTCGGTTACTTTAACGTAGCCTTCGGGATAAACCTGAATCACCGTCGATTTGATTTCCCCCTGGGCGCTTGCAGGAGGAAGCAAGAGGATCACGAGGATCACTATGAGAGCAAAGGTTATTTTTTTCAATCCGCGTCCCCCCGTTTAAAGTTGGAAAAAAGGTTTAAAAAAGAAATCCTCAGGGATGGTTATTGCCTTTGGAGGAAGTACCGTTTTGATCCTTCTTTCTGCCTTCTGATTTTCCCTTGTTATGATCTCCGTGCCATGTTTTTTCGCGATTCTGTCCTAAGGGGTGTCCTTTCTCAAGCAACACGTGAAATATCCTCTCCCTCAGCCTAAGAATTTGTATCAGGACATTATCGAGGACCTCAAGGGCTTTTATGGGATTTCCTGAAAGCACTGCACTCTGGAGGAGCCTCTGTATCATTATCGGTTGGGGACCTATTATTGACACGTTCATTCCAGTGAGGTTGAAGTGCCTTTCAAGGTGTTTTAGTTTCATCAACTGAAGACGCACCAGCATAGGAGCTTTCCTCCTGAGTTCAAGCCGCATGGATGTTTTTATGGCCAGCATCAGCCTTTCGCGCTCCCTTCTCAGGATCGTCATGTCATGTGCTATCTTGCTCGTGTTCCCCTCGTTGATATCCTCCCTGAGAATCGCCATTGCCTTTACCGTTGCGTTGATCCTTTTCTCGAAGGCCGTCCTGTTTGTCACGTTGAACCTCTCCAGGACCACTTTAGCATAGCCCACCGTTCTGTTGGCCATCCTGAGTTCCAGTTCGGCCCGTTTTATCAAGGTAGCGTTGCTCTCCACATGATGTTCCCCCCGCGTGGCGAACACTATGGCCATCCTGTAGGCGTGCATTGCTTCGAGGGCTGTTTTCAGGGCAGCTCCATATTTGCCCTCGTTGTAGAGCTTCCATGCATCTTCCCTAAGCTTGTTTCCTCTTTCGTACAATTGAAGCGCCTCATCGGAGTTTGTTTCGTTCATGACTCTCTCGGTGTAATTGTGTAGCCTGTCGAGGATTCTTAGGAGTGCGAGTGAGGCGTTCTTTGAGACGTTTAACTCAGTGAAGTTAGCCGTGGCGTTTGCCGCTATAATCTCTGGGTTCTGGGATGACGGAAACCCGGCCTTAACTTCTCCCCCTGCCATCAGGGATACCAACAGTAACAGTACAATGCCGCCAGCGATCCACCTTCTCATACCCATCACCGTTACAAGGTTGGAGTTCCTCAAATATTAGGGACGCGGTGAAACAGAAAATTGAAACGTTCCTCGTCGTTTCTTTTTGTGAATTTGGGCAGGACCTTCCCCTTCAATCTCGGTTGGGGTATTCCACGGCTCTTTTGACTTCAAGCTCCCTCACACGAAGGGCCGTGACGCATATACCCTCAACCACACTACCGAAGGTTGGTGTTTCGCCAAACTGGGCGTACAAGCTCCCGTAGTTTTGATGCCAGGCATCGACCTGCTCGCGTCCCCTTGCGGTGATGATGTACACTACCCAGCCCTTATCCTTGAGCATCTCAACGAGCTTCCACGCGTTCGTCATATCGCTTTCGTCCCTTATCTCGATTCCAAACTCCTCCTTTATTTTCTTGAAAAGTTCCTCCATTTTCTCACCCGGGGGATTTTGGGAGAGGGCCTAATAAATCTTCGTGGAGAAGATTCACAGGAGCATTTTGAGCGCCACTATTACAAGGATAACTGAAAAGGCCCTCCGCAGGTGCCCTGGATAGAGGCGATGGACGAGAAGGGCACCGATTCTGGCCCCGATTATGAGGCCAGGGGCCAAGAGCAGTGCGGTGTGAAGGTCAACCTGTCCGAGGCGGTAGTGTCCGATTGAACCAGCCAGTGCCGTGAAGAAAAGGGCAAAGCTCGATGTTCCGACCGCGTAGCGCATTGGTATCCCAACGTAGGAGTGGAAGAGGGGCACGTTGAGAACCCCACCGCTGATTCCCAAGAGGCCCGACGTAAGGCCGGAGAGGACGCCAACCAGGGACACGCGGGATGTTTTGAGTTCCCCCGGTTTCGAATGTGATGAAGCATTCCCCCGCCACATCTGAAAAGCGAGGTAAAGGAGAATCCCAGAGAAGAGAACCTTAAGATAGTTCTCCGGCAGCAGGGAGGAGAGGTAAGCACCCAGAAGTGCCGCCGGGACAGAGAATGCCTCCTTCAAAAGGACAACGCGGTAGAGAACCGCCCCCCTTCTGATGTGAGTTACCGCCGCCGAGAGGGAGCTGAGGACTATACAGGCTAGACTCGTCCCTATTGCAACGTGTACGGGAAGGCCGAGGAAGACGAGGGCAGGGACTATGAGGAAGCCCCCACCAACGCCAAATAGGCCGGCGATGAGACCGATGCCAATGCCGAGGAGGAAATCGAGAAAGTAACCCAGCATGGGAACTCTTTTTAGGGATGGCATTAAAAATTCTCCGGTGATGGAGTGAAGGCCTCAACGCTTAAATTCTGGCTGTTTATAGTCCTTGCCTTCGTTCTCACCCAGCCGGGCTCGATAGCCTTCGCCAACTGGGACGCTCCTTACGGCTTCTACAAGGACCTATCGGTCTGGCTCAGCTCTTCTGCTGGAGGATTGCTTCTGGTGATTGCATACGGCCTGTACGAGTGGAAACGCGAAAAACTGGGTTGCGCAAACATTATTCTGGCTACCGTTATTGTGGTTTTAGCAACTATAATCGGTTATCGCGCTGAGCTTGTCCTTGGGGGTGAGATGGGCTACGGAAGCGGGAACATAGTGCTTTTTGTGATCGGAGGGCTCATTGGCCTTGCCCTGTCGATAATGCTCCTTCCCGTTTCTCTGCCCTACGCGCTCACCGGCGACCTATACTACCCCTACGATCGTCCCCTGGCCGTTGCGTGGGTGGCGATGATAATTGCCGCAGTTCCGCTGGCTGCATACATAAAAGCAAGAAAAGAAGAGAGGCTCATGGAACCGGGAGGCCGAGGCCCTTCAGTATCATCCTCAGGGCAAGGAGGGCCATGACAACGGCGAAGGCATTTTTTAGGGAAGACGCCCTCGTCCGCTTCGCTATCCTCGCACCGAGCTGGGCGCCTATGATGAGGCCCGGGACGAGGAGAACCAGCCACTGGGTTTCAACGTTGCCCATAGCGTAGTGCTTGAGCGCCCCGGCGGTTGCGGTGAAGACTATCGCAAAGCTTGAGGTGGCGACAGCGTAGTGTATCGGCAGACCGAGGTAAGTTAAGAAGGGCACGTTTATTATCCCCCCTCCAACGCCGAGGAGACCGCTCGCTATTCCGGCGAAGAATCCTCCAACCGGAACGAGCTTGTAGTTGACCTCAACTTCCTCAAGCCTAACCTCGCTCGGCTCGGCCGTCTTCTTCCTGTATATCCTGATGGCAACTATGATTAAGGCGAGGCCAAAGATGACTTTCAGCTGGCCGGCGCTTATAAAGGAAGTCATCCAAGCGCCGATGTAGGCACCGACAACGGCCGTTGAGGCCAGGAGAAGGCCGGCCTTATAATGTATTCTTCTCTGCCGGTGGTAGGCTATCGCCGAGCTGAGGGATGTGAAGACGACGGCCGCGCTGGAAGTTCCCACTGCATGGTGTATCTCAAC
>JALSNG010000009.1 GCA_026987155.1 Thermococcus sp.
ATTTTTCTTGTTGAAAGGTTTTTGCGTTTGAGTTGGAATTTATGGAATGGAGTTTGAATACATCCGATTGATAAGGGTTTACTTTTGTTTAGCGCTCCGAAGGAGCGCGGGTGAAGTAAACCCCTTGAAAAGCCAGGGAAGAACGCATTCCAAAAACCAGAATGGCAAGTTGAGTGAACCCCCATGGAAAAGCGTACTACATCAAAAACAATCCATAACCAACCGACCTCCTCTCGGCTAAGGGCAAGGCTTGCAAAAGAAAAAAGTCAGGATTTTTTGACCAACATTTATACAAGCAGAGTTCCATCAAATTTGATGAAACTTTGCGCCAGCAAAGTTTCGATGGCGGGCCCGGCGGGATTCGAACCCGCGACTACCGGCTCCGAAGGCCGGCGCCATATCCCCTAGGCCACGGGCCCTCGGAAGTGTTATAAGCCCCCCTAAGATAAACCTTGCGGTGGATTATAATGATGCTCCCGGACTGGAAAATAAGGAAAGAGATACTCATAGAACCCTTCAGCGAGAAGTCCCTTCAGTCAGCAGGCTACGATCTGCGTGTTGGAGAGGAAGCGTACATAAACGGGGAACTAATAGACGTTAAAGAGGCCGGGAAAGTGGTACTCCCCCCAAAGACTTATGCACTAATCCTGACCCTTGAGAGGATTAGGCTTCCAAACGACATCATGGGAGACATGAAACTGAGGAGTAGCCTTGCCAGAGAGGGCCTTCTCGGCTCTTTTGCATGGGTTGATCCAGGCTGGGACGGCAATCTCACTCTCGGAATCTACAACGCCTCGAATGAAGCCGTTGAGCTCACCTATGGGGAACGTTTCGTGCAGATAGCATTCATACGGCTTGAAGGACCCGCCAAAAAACCATATCGGGGCAACTACCAGGGGAGCAGCAGTATAGCCCTATCCAAGAGAAGGAAAAGATGAGCCCATCACTGTAAGGGTCCCCTCTAACTCCTGTTGTCTTATTTCACCCGTTACTCCACCATTCCTTGGAGGGAGTATGCCTCATGAGGGTTTCCTCCCATGGAATTTCCCCAAATACTGGTTGAGGGTGTTACCCAGGTGGGGCCTTCCACAATTTCTTGTAAATCACCCCGGGAAAAAAACGGCTATTGAAAGAATGACCTAAGGGCACTGAGACTTTGGTTTAGTATCCTGTCCCCTGCTGGGAATTACGGAGTTGAGAAGCCTCTTCTCACCGAAAGGTTTATATAGCTCCTATCACCACAAGAGTAATGAAAAACCCTTCCCGGAGGTGTTGTGAATGGCCGAGTTGCCGATTGCCCCGATTGACAGACTTATAAGGAAGGCCGGCGCTGAGAGGGTCAGTGAGGAGGCCGCCAAGGTTCTTGCGGAATACCTTGAGGAGTACGCCATCGAGCTTTCCAAGAAGTCCGTTGAGTACGCCAGGCACGCCGGCAGAAAGACCGTCAAGGCCGAGGACATCAAGCTCGCCATCAAGGCCTGAAGGCCTTTCTGGCTTCTTTTACCTCCAATTTCCCAACCGTTAGCGTTTTAAGCCCATTCTCAAGGGTTCAGACATGCCCGAGATAGCCGTCCGAATGACCAAGCGCAACCACAACGCCTTCGTCCACCTCCTCGGCGCCCTGGAGAGTCAGGGCTTTGACCTTGGAGAACTGTTGATAACGAAGGACTTCAGCGAGATTCTTAAGGCACGACCGAAAGTTGTCCTCTACTCGTTCTTCACGGAAGAGATATGGGGTTCTCTGCCGGAGGAAGTGAAGCTCCTAAAAGAGAGGGGGGCACTATTAATAGCCGGCGGCTATCACGCCATAGCGATGCCCAGGCATACCCTTAACCAGCTCGGCTTCGATATCGCCGTTATAGGGGAGGGGGAAGAGGTTCTTTACCGGCTCCTCACCCTTCTGAAAAAGAATGGGTATCGAATCACTAAGGAGCTCCTCGACATTACAGGTCTTGCTTTCCACTTCAACGGCGAGTTCGTCTTTACAGGCTTTGCGAAGGTTGAGGACTTCTGGCGATTTCCACCCTATCCCGAGAGCGTTCGCTTGATATCTCCGATAGAGATAACCCGCGGCTGCCCCTTCGGTTGCTACTACTGCCAGACGCCGTACATCAAAGGCCTCCGCATGAGGCATCGCCCAATAGACCAGATCGTCAAGTACTCCCGCAGGATGAGGGACATGCGTTACATAACGCCAAACGCCTTCGCCTACGGCTCTCCGGGGGCGATACTCAAAATCAACAAGCTCGAGGCCCTTCTCAAGGCCCTTCAGCCCCTCAGAAAAGAGGGCAGGAGACTCTACTACGGGACATTCCCAAGCGAGGTCAGGCCTGAGTTCGTCCTTCCGGAGACCCTGGAGCTCCTTATCGACTACGCCGACAACAGAAGGCTGGCGATAGGCGCCCAGAGCGGCGACGATGCAATGCTCAAAGCAATGCACAGGATTCACAGGGTCGAGCACGTTAAGCAAGCGGTCGAGTACATGCTTGAATACGGCTTTGAACCCGTCGTTGACTTTATCGTCGGCCTGCCGAACGAGAGTGAAGAAAGCCAGCGCAGAAGCATCGAGCTGATGAAGTGGATCATGAGTAAGGGCGGTAAGGTCAGGGCGCACTACTTCATGCCCCTCCCCGGAACTCCCTGGGCCCGCTGTAAGCCGAGCCCGCTGAGCGAGGAGATGAAAAAGTTCCTGGGGAGGATGGCAGCGAAGGGTAAGATAGAGGGCTCGTGGGGCAAGCAGGTTGAGCTCTCCAGAAAACTCCAGAGGCTTATGGAGGAGTTCTACGAGGAACCCATGAGTTATCGGGGAAGAGTTCTTTCTGCATGCTAAGCGAAAACTTTTTACGCTATTTTCCCATAAAAAGTATGGTGGTTGTATGAAAAACCTCTGGATCATTCTTTCAATAGCCGTTTTCGTGACATTCTCATACCTCACGGGAGGGGTGGCGGGATTAATATCGGCCGCCCTACTCTCAGGACTCCTTCTCGTATCCGCTTCGAACCAGAGGTTCGCAGGGGCGTTTATCTACTTCTTTTTAGGGTTTGCCTCTGGTTTCATCATGGCTATTGCGATAGCACACTACGTCAAACCCACTGGAATAGAGAGCGCGTTGCTCTTTGCCCTTCCCATTGGGGGGTCTTTACTGGCTCTCTGGTACGGAAAAAGAAAGGATTTTACCTATTGGCCCGTTTTCGGGTACCGTTACAGACTTTGAGGAGCGTTGGTAAAGATAAGGTGGGTCTGTATGTACGCCGAAAACTATAAAAGATTCCTGGAGCTTATAGACAAACTGCGAGAGTTTGAAGGTGCCCTCATTGTGGAGGGTATGAGAGACGAGGTGGCTCTGAGGAATCTGGGGGTCAGGGCGGAGATAATAAAGCTTTCCCGCTTCCCATTGGTGGAAATCGCTCTCATTGCCTCATCGTATAAGGAGGTCATGATACTCACAGACTTCGACAGAAAAGGCGAAGAACTCGCAAGGAAGCTACTCGGCTATCTGTCGGGTTACCCATGTAGAGTCGATTCAGAGACGCGAAAGGAGCTGAAGAGGATAGCAAAAAAGGACATCAAAGGTATCGAAGACCTTTACGGTCTCTACCTTAAAATCCTCTCCGTTTCTGACCCCCACATGGAGGGGATTCGATGAAGAGGAAGAAAACAGTGCTCCACCATGTTTTGACCGAGAAGCAGAAATTTGAAAAAAAGAAAGAAGGTGGTAGAATGTCGGCAAAAGATGAGTTTGGAACGACGAAGTATGTGGTTTACGCTGAGTTTGAAGCCAACGGGATTGTCGAAAGGCCCGATGTGGTGGGGGCGATTTTTGGACAGACCGAGGGTCTCTTAGGAGATGACCTCGATTTGAGGGAACTTCAGAAGACCGGAAGGATTGGAAGGATAAGGGTTGAGGTTCACACCAAGGCCGGAAAGACCTACGGAACGATAACGGTTCCATCAAGCCTTGACAGGGTTGAGACAGCTATCCTTGCGGCGGCCCTTGAGACCATCGACCGCGTTGGCCCGGCAGAGGCCAAGATAAAGGTTCTCCGCATCGAAGACGTCAGGGCGACCAAGAGGAAGTACATAATCGAGAGGGCCAAGGAGATACTGGAGAGCCTCATGGAGCAGGAGATACCAGAAACCCAGGAACTTACCGAAGAGGTTAAGAAAGCTGTCCGTGCCAAGGAACTCATAGAGTACGGCCCCGAGAAGCTCCCAGCCGGACCCCACGTGCCGTTCTCTGACTCAATCATCGTCGTTGAGGGAAGGGCCGACGTCCTCAACCTGCTCAAGCACGGCATAAAGAACGCCATAGCAGTTGAGGGAACCTCCGTCCCCGAGACCATCATAAAGCTCAGCAAGGAGAGGATCGTTACCGCATTTACCGACGGTGACCGCGGCGGTGAGCTCATCCTCAAGGAGCTCCTTCAGGTTGCCGATGTGGACTACGTGGCAAGGGCACCGGAAGGCAAAGAAGTAGAGGAGCTTACCAAGAAGGAGATAGTCAAGTCCCTAAGGAGCAAGGTTCCGGCCGAGCAGGTCATAACGGAGATATTCTACAAGGGCAAGAACTTCTACGACGTTATAAGAGAAAAAGAAAAATCAAGGAGCACCGAGGTCAAAGAGGAAAAACCGCCCTCCATTCCACAGCCCCAGCCCAATGTTCAACAGAAAACCCCAGAGAAACCCAAGCCACAGACACCACCTGAAAAAATAATCCGGCCGATAGCACAGCCTAAGACGGTGGGTGAGGATTTCGGCGAGTTCATAGAAAGGGTCAAGAGCGGAAAAGAATCCGTGGCCCTTCTCCTTGACAAGGACAAGAGGGTTATTGAGGAGATTCCAGTCAGGGAACTTACAAATAAACTTATGGAACGCAAGGATGTTTACGCCGTGGTTTTTAACGGGGTCATAACCCAGAGGCTCATAGACACTGTGAGCGAAACGGGCGTCAAGTATCTCGTCGGAGCCAGGAAATACAACGTAGTTAGAAGGCCGGTTAACCTGAAAATAATCACTTTTGCAGAGTGAGGGTATCTTTTCTCTATTCTTTTGAATTCACCCGGGAGTAAGTTTATAACTGCTCCCCCATTTTCCCCATTGGTGGGGAATATGGACGTGGAAGAACTGATTTGGAAGTACGCACTCATAAACGCTTACACACATGGGGGGAAGGCAAACGTCAAGGCCGTTATAGGAAAGGTTCTGGGTGAGAATCCCGAATTGAGACCCAAGGCGAAGGAGATAATCCCCCTCGTCAACGAAATCGTTGAGAGAGTAAACGGTATGGGTCTCGGAGAGCAGGAGGCCAAGCTGAGGGAGATTTACCCCGAGTTCTTTGAGGAGAAAAAGGCCAAAAAGGAGGAGAAGAAGGGTCTGCCACTCCTTCCAAAGGCCGAGAAGGGGAAGGTCGTTACCCGC
>JALSNG010000010.1 GCA_026987155.1 Thermococcus sp.
GCTTTCGTGTATCTTCAGCCCGTAGTCGATGATCCCGTAAACGTCTTTTTCCTCAATCTCCTCCCCTTCAACCTTTCCCTCGTCCAGTTTGAGATGTAAGCTTGTGAACCTCATGGGTATCCCTCCGGTGTATCACTCCAAGTGTTGAGTGGATGGAAAACGTATTTAAGGTTTTCTGAAGTGGCTACTTTTAAAGAAGGGTTGGTGTCTTTGAAACGCTCACTGAAATCGGAAAAAGATTAAAGAACTCAGTCGATGTCTTCAAAGCGCTCCTCAAGCTTTTTAAGAACGCCTGGAAGAGTAGTGTACTCCATCTCCTCAAGAGGGAGCCTGTGCGGCTCGAACGGCCCGTGCCTTCTGATGTACTCAGTTATCTCGAGGGCTTTCTGGCGAGCGTAGTCAAAGGCAGGGTCGTCGAACAGGTCAACAGGCCCCACGAGTTTTCCTTCTGGACTTATCTGCCAGCCAAGGGCAACGACGCGCGGTGGACCGTCGAAACGTGTGGGGTTAGCCTGGTGCATTGGAACCGGCATTATCGGGCCGTTGTGGGAACCGCGCATCCAGCCGCTGACCAGGTGTGGAAATGCAAATGGTTCGAGAACTTCCCCAAGGGCTGGAAGGCCGCTCTGAGCCCTGACTATAGCCACTGGGTCGTCCTTGCCGACGTATTCGCCGGCTATCTCAAAGAGCTTTTCTGTAGAGACAACAGCCACTGGTTCGTCACTGCTTATCGGATGACCATCCTTGGGAAATACCCTCTTTATCACGTACCTGCTCTTTGCTCCGATGAGGGCTAAGAGGTCGTAGAGCTCCTCAGGAGTGTTGAGGATTACACGTTTGTGCTTGAGTATATCCCACACTTCAAAGCGGAAACCTGCGTGCATCTTAGGGTCAATTACGAGGCCTGCTGTGTTGAAGGGGTCTGCGAACATCCTGAATATGGGGAGGTTGAAGGCTCCCGGTTCCGTCTTGTCCATGTGGAAGGTAACCACCGGCTCGCTCTTCCTCAGCGTTATCTCCATCTCTGCCACACCGGGCCCCATTCCTCGGACGTTACCGCTGAATGCATCCTTAAGGAGATCCTGACCCGCACCGTAGAGACCAAGCTTCTTAGCTATCTTCGTGGCCTCCTCAAAGGCCGTCCAGGCTAATCCATGAATATCTTCGCTGTCAACCCCCCTCCTGTGGGTCATAATGAGCTGCAGGTCATCTCCAGCCTGGGCAACGTAGAAGTCGATTATTGCCCCCTCTTCCCTCGCCCTGCTGAGAACTTCCTCGGCTCTCTCTATTAGCTGGGGATGTACCCTCGAATGTCCAGGCCACCCGCCTATGTCGGCCTTGATTACGCTAATCGTTATCTTCTCTCCTATGGCCATGGCAACCACCCGAGAAGAATAGGTTCTTTTATGCTTATAAAACGTTAATATCACCGTAGATGATACTGTATGGAACAGAAGGTAAAAATATGAAACTTTTCATTCGCATATATCCGTCCAGCCGAATTCTTCCTTGACAACCTTAATGAGCTTTTTGAGTTCTTCCTTCTTGATGTTCACGCTTGAGCTTGCTCCCACAAGCGCTATTATCCCATGGACTTCCTCCTGAACCTGTATTACGTCGTCGGATACTTTTACAATCCTGAGCTCCCTCCGAGCGGTTTCGCCTTCTCCTATGTAGAACTTGTCGTGTCCAATCCTCACGGGCTCCTCCATTGGACCCACCTCGTTAATTTTTTGTGTGTCAAAGTTAATAAAACTTCCGGGGGGGAAAGATTTAAATATCCATTCCTACCCACATATGAGTAAGAGGTGAACAAAGATGATGCTCATACTGGAGGCCTATTTCAAAAATTACCCTGCAAGGAGGAAGGTGGCGGAGTTCCTCTTTGAAAACGGACTCAGCGTCAAGAATGGAAAGATATACCTCAAGGAGGTGGAGGTCCCTATAAGCGAGCTTGCACGGGTTATAGGGGTTAACAGGAAGATAGTCTACCACACCATTGACTACATCGAGAAGACATACCCTCTAAAACTCATATTCGAGCGCCTAAACCCGCTGCCCAGCTTGATAGACGTCGCCCCGCTGATGGGGTGGGAGGTTCTTGAGATAGAGCTTGAAAAGGAGACCTACCTGGAGAGCTTTTCGAGAATACTCTCCATGCTCTCCGACAACAGGGTTCCAGTGATGGAAGTTTTCAGCAGGAACCTCCGGGAGGAGCCAAGCAAGCTTTACGTGGTCATAGACGGCGTCCTTCCGGTGGAAGTCTTCGCCAAGCTCAAGAAGATTTCAGGTTTCCAGAAGCTCATACTCCATACGCCAGAGAAGAACAAAGAAAAGATCGTCTGCAATTACTGTGAGGTCAAGTACTGTCCAAAGAGGATACTCCTCGATAGGATGGCCGTTAGCCCGTGACTGAAAATCCCCGAAGCCCTTCCGGCTCCTCCCACTCAACCTCGACCCTCGTGACCCTGGCCAGAGGGGGACCCTGCTGGGCCCACCCGATTAGGGCCTCAACCCTCTCCTCTTCTCCTTCGATAACGGCCTCAACGGTGCCATCGGGCAGGTTTCTCACCCAGCCGTTGACGCCGAGCTTTCTCGCTTCCCTTTGCATGCTCCAGCGGAAACCGACTCCCTGAACTCGTCCGTAGATTCTAATGTGTGCCCTAACCCTCCTCATGCACCATCCCGTTTCGGTTTCTCCGCAAGGGATTTAAGTTTTACCTGCCTACCCAATAGGGGGTAAACATGGAGGCAATAATGGTTTACACAACTTTCCCTGATTGGGAGAGCGCCAAGATGGTCGTTAGGAAGCTCCTTGAGAGAAAGCTTATAGTCTGCGCCAACTTGAGGGAGCACGAGTCCCTCTACTGGTGGGAGGGCAGTATTGAGGAAGGGAAAGAAGTGGGTGTCATAATGAAGACAGACGTTGCCAAGTGGAAAGCCGTGAGGGAAGCCGTAAAGGAACTGCACCCGTACAAGATCCCCATGATAGCGAGGATAGACCTGGATAAACTGAACAGGGAGTACTCCGAATGGATGGAGGAAGTTCTCGGATGATACGGAAGGTGAAACGCGAGATAAGGGTTGTGGGCTTCGATGACGGGACTTTTTCTTTCTCCTCGAAGGGTGGGGATCAAAAAACCATCCTCATTGGGGTGATCATGAAGGGCTCCTCTGAGGTGGTGGGGGTTCTCTCAAGATGGATAACCGTTGACGGGAGCGATGTTACAGATGCGATGGTGGATTCAATCAACTCTTCCAGGTTCGGGGATTTGAGGGTGATCCTGCTGAAGGGCATAACCTACGCCGGCTTCAACATCGTCGACTTGGAGAAGCTCCATCGGGAAACGGGGTTGCCTGTGATAGTGCTCATCAGAAAGAGGCCCAACTTGGGGGCAATGGAGAGGGCCCTTAGAATGCATTTTCCCGATTGGGAGGAAAAGGTGAGCCTCCTCAGGAAGGTGCCCCCCTTATTGGAGGCTATTCCCGGAAAGCTCTACGTTCAGACGTTGGGACTTGAGCCCAAGACCGCCCTTGAAATAGTTGGGGTTACAACGAGGAGGGGGTTTATCCCGGAACCGCTTAGGCTGGCACACATGATAGCGAGCGCCGTCATGAGCGGCGAGAGTAAGAGGGAGTAGTTTTATAAGGCGCAGAAATTTAAAAGAAACGACCGATGATGGCAACAGGGTAGCTACCGAACTTGATGTGGAAGCCGTTCCAGTCTGAGGTCAATCGCATGGAACAAGCAGTACCGGGACTTTTGAATCTCTTATGACTCTCTCTGCAGTGCTCCCTAATATCAGGTCTCTGATGAAGCTTCTTCCTTTCTTCCCGATGACTATTAGCGTGGCCCCCTTTGAGAGTGCCATTCCTATTATGGCCTGACTGGCACTTCCCACAAGGACCTCCTTTTCAGCCTTTACCCCCAGGCCTTTGGCCGTTTTTTCGAGGTTCTTCTTGGCCACACTTATGTTATGTTCAAGCTCCTCTATCTTTCCGTAATCTATCGAGTGGAGGAGGATGGCACTATCAACATCTTTCCGGAACTCCTTTACCGTTTTGATAATCTTGACCGAGCATTTGGAAAAGTCCAGGGCTATCAGTGGTCTCGAGAATATCCTTCCGCAGTCGGTTGGGGGTTCTATCTTGTCTCCCTCTTTCCCGTACTTCAGGAGCAGTATGGGCCGTTGTGTGGTTCTTGCCAGGTTTGAAGCAGTGCTTCCAAGGAACATCCTTCGCCAGACGTTCTCGCCGGCGCTTGGAATCACTATGAGGTCCACGCCCTCTTTCTCGGCAATCTCCGCGATCTCCATCGAGGGGAGGCCTATGGTAACAACGGGTTTCACATCTGCGCCTCTCTTTTCGAGCTTCCTTGCCAGTTTCTCCAGCTTCTCGCGGTAAACCTCTTCGAGCTCAAAGGCTTCGAACTCAGCGACCGTTATGTCGATAACGTGGAGGAGGTGAATTTCCTCTATTCCCCTCTTGATGATTTCTGGGATACAGTGTTCCAGGGCGTGGAGTGATACATCTGAAAAGTCAGTGGGATACAAGATTTTCTCGAACATCAGGTACACCCCGGTACCTATATGGACTTTAGCGTTTATTATTGTTGTCCCTTCTATTGGAAAGGGTTATAACGTTTCAATCTTAGTTTACACGGTGATGCCCGTGGTCAAGAGGGTCCATATCTTTGACTGGCATAAGGAGCACGCGAAGAAGGTTGAAGTTTTTGCCGGCTGGGAGATGCCCATCTGGTACTCAAGCATAAAGGAGGAGCACTTGGCGGTTAGAAACGGCGTTGGGATCTTCGATGTTTCTCATATGGGGGAGATTTTCTTCCGCGGTAAAGATGCCCTGGAGTTCCTGCAGTACGTGACCACCAACGACATAAGCAAGCCCCCAGCGATAAGCGGGACCTACACCCTCGTCCTCAACGAGCGCGGAGCGGTTAAGGATGAAACCCTCGTCTTCAACATGGGGAACGACACCTACATGATGGTCTGTGATTCAGATGCCTTCGAGAAGCTCGACGCCTGGTTCAACGCGATAAAGAAGGGCATAGAAAAGTTCGGCGAGCTTGACCTCAAGATAGAAAACAAGACCTACGACATGGTAATGTTCTCGGTACAGGGGCCGAGGGCAAGGGATCTGGCGAAAGACCTCTTCGGCATCGACATCAACGAGCTCTGGTGGTTCCAGGCGAGGGAGGTCGAGCTCGACGGTATAAAAATGCTCCTCTCAAGGAGCGGCTACACAGGGGAGAACGGCTGGGAGGTCTACTTTGAAGATAATAACCCCTA
>JALSNG010000011.1 GCA_026987155.1 Thermococcus sp.
CCAGATGTTACGCTTGATTTTAACGTCAGCGATGCCCTCAAGGGGAGCGGAAACTATACCCTCGGTGAGGATTGCCAAAGCCGTTCTGACGGCCTGTTCAGCGTACTTCTCCTTGCCTCCCAGATCACCGAACTTGCCCTCGATGATTTCATCTACCACCTTCAGCGCCGCGAGCTCCTTCCCGTACTCCTTGACGAGCTCCCTTATTCTCTCGGCAACACCCTTGGGCCCGACGAGGCTCTCAACACGGCCGGCCATGTCAGTTGCCTGGGGAACCTCAACTTCAAGGCTGGGGTCCTTTCCCTGCTTGCGGGCCTTTCTCGCTATTTCATAGGCCCGGTCTATCTCGCGCTGGAGGGATTCAAAGTAAGCCTTCATTTCGGGAGAGTAAATCTCGGGCATTTCAGACACCCTCACAGTACTCGTCAAACCGTACAACGGCCCTTAAACGGGCAGTTTCCACGTCTATTATCGGAACCCTCGCTGGAGTCGGAACTATGTTCACCATCTTCTGGAACTCTGTCTGAGCTTGCCAGGTGCCGGTGTTTATCAGAAAAACGCCGTTGTATATCCTGTAGTCCATGACGTGAACGTGACCCGCCTGAAAGAGATCAGGAGCGGACTCTATGACGAGAGTGTCCTCAGGATCGGGGGCAATTGGAACTTTCTCCCCAAAAGTTGGCGCTAAGTGGCGGAGTTTGAGAAGCTCAAGCATCGCTTCTGCAGGTCTGTGATGACTCCTGTTGGGGATGAAGTTCACAACATCCTCTATACCGCGCCCGTGTGCTATAAGAAAATCCCTACCGTGCAGCCGTATCACAGCAGGGTTGCTTATTATAACCGCGTTCTTGAGCTTGAAGAGAGGTCTCGCGTACTCCTCGTAGAAGCCTGGCTGTGGAAGGGCAGTTCTTGCTGCATCATGGTTGCCGGGGCCGATAAACGTTGTGATGTGCTCAGGAACGTTCCGCAGAAGATTAACGAGCGCCTCGTACTGATCAAATATGTCTGGAATCGCCAGCTCGTTGTACTGCCCCGGATAGATGCCGATGCCGTCTACAACGTCACCGGCGATTATTAGGTACTTGACCCTGCTGACGAGTTCCTCCTCCTTCTTGTTATTAACTTCACCGTTCAGCCACTCGAGGAAGCGCATAAAGGCCTTCTCGCAGAACTTATTCGAACCAACGTGAATGTCACTCAAAAGTATGGCGTAGACCTTCTCCTCAAGGGGGGGCTTCTTCCTCTTAAACTTTGGAACATCCGGGAGGAAAATCTTGTCGGCAAAGAAGATACCCCTTCCAGAATGGCGTCCCCTGAAGGCGATCACCGAATCCGGCATTATCTGGAAGAACTTCTTGCTCTCCTCATTATCCCTATTTATAAAGACCTTGATGACGCCGGTGCTGTCTTCAACTTCAAACATGAAACCCTTCCGAGTTTCCCTTTTTGAATTAACGAGGCCAATTATAGTTACATCTTCATCTTTACCCACGTAGGAGAGCTTTGCTATGTCAATCACACCCCCGACCTCGGGGTTCTCCCGAAGTATGCGTTTCATCTTTCGTAGCCTGCTCTTGAAGTAGTTCGAATAAACCTTGACTATCAAGTCCCCGTCCTTCCCAGCCGCGTTCTTGGCTTTGGGAACCTCAAATTTCACACCCTTAACATCAAACACAAGGCTCCACTCGTCCTTGATATCCCGGGCCCGATAGACGAATCCTTCCTTGGGCCGTACCACAAAATCTGAGTAAACGGAATAACTCTTTTCCCCCTCCGGAACCTCCTCTTCAACATAGGCTATGGGAACGCCGTAGTCCCCATAGATTATCTTCGGCCCAACACTATTTTCCTCATAGTTTTCCCCAGAACCTGAATAACCGGTTGAATCCACATCAAAACCGTCGGAAACCGATGTCTGAGTTTCATCTTGGGCAGGGAGCGCACCCACCGCGGATTCAACACCCACGTCACTTTCCAGATTCTCCAGTTCCACTCCTCCAGTGGAAATGAAACTCCCCCCCTCCAAAAACTCCTTTTCATCCCCCCCAATTCCACGAGATGTGGCAGGAACGTCCAGGGTTGATGACGTATCTCCAGTGGAAATAGAACTCCTACTTTCGGAGGATTGAACGGGCATTTCATCAAGTGAATCGGAAGAAGAAGCATCAGGCACGGATAATTCGCCCATTTTAACAGTTTCCACAGAGGAATAAGCAGTTGGAACTATTTCAACCCCCACAGTGGACTCGGATTCTCCAGGAACCACCCCCGGTCCTTCGGGTGGAACCCCCACCCCGAGATTGAGGCTGGAGAGAAACTCCTCTGCTAAAGTTAGATCTATGATAAAGGCGTTCTTGGACTTTGCAAACTTTATCAGCTGACCAAGGCCAAAACTCCTCCCGTAATACTCGTTGAGGAGATAGAAGGCCGAGGGGGTTATTAGGTAGTTGTTTTTCATCAGTTCCTCGATGAGACTCATTAAACCAGCCTCCTCTGGCTGGAGAGGCTAACAGTCAGGAGACGCTGCAACTGAGGATCCTGCCTGTAGATGTTCTTCACCTTATAAGGAGTTATGTTGAGCCTTATTTCTTTTGTCCTCCCATAACGCCCCTTGCTGACAACCTTGGCGTTGATGATGCCAAGCATGTCGAGTTCGTTTATCAGGTCGCTGATGCGACGCTGGGTCAGGGGCTCTATGTCCACTTGCTCATCGCAGAGAAGTTTGTAAACTGCATAAACGTCTCCAGTGTTGGCGGGCAACTCACCGTTTTCGTCGAGAAGCACTATGGCATAGAGGAGTACCTTGGAGTGGAGGGGAAGTGTCTTTATGACCTCTTCCATTGTGTCCTGTTCTATCTTCTCCTGGGCACCCCACACGTGCCGTTCTGTCACTTTACTTGCACCCTCTCTCTCCGCTATCTCACCGGCAACGCGGAGGAGATCAAGGGCGCGTCTCGCGTCCCCGTGTTCCCTGGCAGCCAAAGCGGCACAGAGGGGGACCACCGCATCGTCCAGCACACCTTCGTTAAAAGCCACCACGGCACGTTGCATCAGTATATCCTTGAGCTGATTGGCGTCATACGGCGGAAATACAACCTCCTCCTCGCTGAGACTTGAAAGAACACGGGCGTCGAGGTATTCTTTGAACTTGAGATCATTGGATATCCCAACTATACTCACCTTGGCCCTATGGAGCTCCGTGTTTATCCTTGTCAGAGAGTAGAGAACGTCGTCCCCACTCTTCTTGACAAGCTTGTCTATCTCATCGAGGACGATTATGACGAAGCGCTCCTTTGCATCTATAATCTCCTTGAGTTTTGAATAGACCTCATCGGTTGGCCAACCAACGAGTGGCACTTCAAAACCGCTCTCATCGCGGAAGTAGTTGACTATCTGTGCCAGTACGCGATACTGGGTGTCAACTATCTCGCAGTTTATGTATATAACTTCAACTGGAACGTTATATTTTTGAGATATTTTCTTCAGCTCTTCCGTCACGAATTTGACGGTAACTGTCTTACCCGTTCCAGTCTTACCGTAGACAAAGACGTTTGAAGGTGTCTCTCCCCTAAGAACCGGAACCAGTATATGGGCGAGATTCTCTATCTGAGCACGCCTGTGGGGAAGTTCTTTCGGAGTATAACTGTGCCTGAGCACTTCTTTGTTCTTGAATATCTTCTTGGCATGAAGGTATTTCTCAAATATGGAACCGAGGTAATCGTCGTCCATCAACCACACCTCCACTGGAAATATTGCTCCCATGTTAGATATTTGACCAGAGTCTTCGGTAATTTTAGACATCATCTGGGTGAAATCCAAAGTTATTAACCAATACGACAGCCAATTCAGCGAGATTATTGGATGAATGTGGGTGCCTCCAGAGGAAGCATGAGATACAGAGGAAGCGTAGTTGGTTGGGGTGAGGAGTTTATATGCCTTGTTGAACAGGGAGATGTAAAAGAAAAGGAACCAAATGGAACCTCCTCCAACTTCAATGAATCCCAAGTCCCAAGCGTCCAGCGAAAATGGAAGAGTTGGAGAGAGACCACTTGGGGTGGATGAACACAAAAAGGACAAAACACTGGGGGTGGCCAACGAGAAAACATTCAGGTTCAGAAATAACCGACGTCACCTCCGGCGTATGTCTGAGACGTGTTAGCCTCCAAAATCTTTTCCAAAAGATTCTCGGCATCCTTTTCATCCATGCCAACCTTTTTGGTTAGGAACTCCTTGACCTCCGCAGGAGTGGCCCCCTTTTGGAGGCGTTCGAGAACCATTGCCACAACCCTATCAAACAGCTCCCTCTGAAACTCTTCCTCGAGACCAAGTGCAGAGACTGCCGTAAGCAACCCCATAAAAAGGGCCGTCAAAGCGTCGTTAAATTCATCCTTGCCGAGGGTCTTTCTGTCGAGGTCAACGCGCAGGTAGACTTCGTCATTCATTCCCGAAAGCACGAACTTCATGAGGTTTACGCCGTCGTTGAGCTTCAAAAGAACCCTGTAGAGTTTCATCCGTTCGGAAGTGTCGAGGGATATTGTCTCCAAACCAAAGGGGACGATGAGTTTCACGAAGTCCCCAGTAAATACCAGCAGGAGCTGGAACGGCATCCGTGGATGCTCAGCAAGATACTTCCCCTTCTCGATCGGTTGTACGTTCCAGGGCAGATCAACTATGTCCTTTGCATCATCAGCACCAGAGGCCAACCATTCCAACACTTTGGACTCAAATTCACCCATGAAACCACCGGGAGTATTTGGAGAAACCCCACATAAAACTTTCCAATGGAAGGGCAGAGCCCGCACATATGGAAAAAATCTAATACAATATGCTCCAAAAGAAAAGGCTCTGGGAGCAAATTTTTCGAGAGAATCACTCGCGAAGTCTGAACACTCCAATTCAATTTCCCGTGGAAGGCCCACCCACATCCAAAATTTCCAGTGAAAGATAAATGGACATTGATGTGCGTGAGATTGTGGATAATTATGAACATTTATGTTCAAAATAGCTAAACATTTTTGTTTTAATCCATCTATTAATTTAATAATCATTTGACCAGGGGGAGTTTCATTTCCACTGGAACTGCTTTTCTAAAACTTCTCTTTTCTTCTGTTTTTATTTTTGAGAAAAATACCCCATCCTTTTTTTGATTAGCTATATATAAGCCTTTCTGTGTACAATGTTCATTATAATCAAGAGAAATTTAAAAAGAAAGTGAACACCGTTCGGCAATGAAGACCAGAGTATTTCACCTCCAAAATACGTCGAAAATCCCAACAG
>JALSNG010000012.1 GCA_026987155.1 Thermococcus sp.
CATCCCTCCACTATTTCCTCGAAGGCCACCTTCATCTCTTCGAGCTCCTCCTCAACAGGTGGAATAGCGGATGCTTTCTCCATTAACTCACGGTACTTTCCCCTGATAACTATGTAGTGTTGGAGATCTGAGCTCTTTTCCTCGATGGTTCGGTTCATTATCCCCGCCCTGCTGAGCTCCCTCGACAGGGCGTTCATGTCCTCCTTAGTTAAAACTTCGAGTCTCAACACACTCACCACATGGGATGATTCGTGAATAGTTATAACCTTTGGGACTGACCTTTGTCGATCAGTTCGTTGAGGAGGGACCTGAGGGCCCTGTTGTTGAGCGTTTCCATAAGTTCCACCACTTCTTCCTTCATCTCCGGACCATAGGAGGTGTAGAGGTAGAGGGCGTACGCCATCCTTTTGGGGTCTCCTTCCCCAGTTCTCTCCACAGCTCTTGAGAGGATCGGGTCATTAAGGAGGGCTTCTGCGAGCTTTTTGAGGGCCGCAAAGTCGTTCTCCTCCAATGCCCTTTTCAGCGGAACGTAAAAGTGTTTAATGACCAGGTTGGCACTCCTTATTTTTTCCTCAATATCCCCCCTCTGGTCGGAGTATTTCCCCTGGCTTCTTTCCCAGAGAACGTAGGCAAGGCCGCTGAGGAGAAAGGTGAATGCTATTAACAGGTATGGTAGCAGAGGAACTTTTATTGCCCCTGGGATGATGCCGGAACTTGAGAGGTATGCTAAAATCCCGGTGCCAGCAATCAGCCACAGGGCCATGAAGATAAGGTAGTACTTGGAGTCGTTTTTAGGTTTGGGTGAGAATTTGTTCGGGGTTCTCTCAAGCCTTTCCAAGCTCCCTTCCAGTATCTCAATCTCCGCTTCCAGGCGCTTTATCCTTACCTCAATTTCGCCGATGGTCTTGTCGTGCATACCCCTCACCAGGATCCTTATCCGTTACGTCTCGCGAATCTTCTCCTATTTCTCCCAATACGAATTTGTAGAACGCGACCGCCCCTATTAGGGCGTAGATGTACTGGTTTATCAGCTTGTAGAGGAATGCTACCACAACGTCCCTCCCGCTCCGTCCGATGGCCATGACGACACCGAGTTCGTTGGCTCCCACTCCTCCAGGGGTTCCAAGTGCCCCTCCAAGGAAGTTGGAGTAGAGGATTCCCTTAAGGGTTGTGAGGAATCCTGGGTTGAATCCAAAGGTTCGTGCCACGAGGTAGAGGGTAGTGGAATTCAGGATAACGAGAGCCGTTCCAAGAACCATTGCAAGTGGAAGGGTCTGAGGATGGGCTTTTGCACTCTTCCATCCCGAGTGGAGTCCCTCCAAAATTTTCTCCCTGTGAACCAAGTGAAAGATGGGCATTAAGATTCTGTAGGTCCATTCATCAAAGATAACGGGAAGAAAAATGATTCCTGCAAGAATAATTCCCCAGAACTCCCCGCCCAGCAGGGTTATTAATGTAAGTCCCGCTGTGAACTCTGTGATTATTCCAAGGACGGTCGTGGCGAGGATGTCCCAATAGGAAGCCCCTATGAATTTGACTTTTACGAGTGTTCCTAAGGTTGGGTTGAGGGAGAAGGATAGGTACGTCCCCGCGAGGTTTGTTAGGAGGACGCGCCTATAGGTTACGTCAGCGACGTTTTTGATGTAAATGTACCACACAAGGGTGTAGGTTAGGTATCCAAGTAGTCCTGAGGTCAGGGCACCAAAAAAATATGGGGAGAGTAACCTTTCGGGACTTAGGTGGATCTCAGATGCTTCGGAATGAACCTTGTAGAGGAGGTATAGGGTTATAGCAGTGGTGGTGGCAAGGGTAAGGAGTTTTTTGAGGGTATTTGATAGCTTCACCCTTCTCCCCCTTCGAGCATTTCCCTGACGTACCTCGGCATTTGGAATAGCGTTTCATGCCTCTCGGGGTCGTAGTAGTAGAGCTCGAGCTCCCTTCCCCTCTCGACGTCGACCTTCCTGAAATCGATGCCCCCCTTCACGCCGACCAGGAAGCTCCAGGGGGAGGCATAGCCAATTACCGGGAAGCTGAAATAGTAAACCTTGTCAAATACTTTCTTCATAGCCCTGTACGCATCTATGAGTTCGTTGGTGAACAGGTAAACGCTTCCGGCCTGGGTGATGTATATTCCGTTTTCGTTGAGCTTCTCGTAGGATGAACGGTAGAAGTCCTCGGAAAAGAGGAGTTTTGCCGGACCGACAGGGTCCGTGGAATCCACTATTATAACGTCAAAACTCTCGTCCGTTTCCCTTAGGTACTCTACGCCGTCTCCTATTATTAGCTCGGTTCTGGGATCTTCGAAGGCGCCCCTGTCTATTCCAAGGTAAATCCTTGAAACTTCGATCACCATCTCGTCGATCTCGACCATCGTGACCTTCTCAACGTCGTGCCGCAGGACTTCCCTGAGCGTTCCGCCGTCGCCTCCCCCTATGACGAGCACTCTCCTCGGGTTCGGGTGGGCAAGCATGACCGGGTGGACGAGGGTCTCGTGGTAGCTCTCCTCCCCGACCTCGACGAGCTGGACCGTACCGTCGAGGACGAGCAGCTTGCCGAAACCCTCTGTTTCATAAAGTTCAAGTCTCTGGTACTTCGTTTGCGTCTCGAACAATCTCTCCTTGACCTTGAAGCCAACGCCATAACCGCGAGGGTACCATTCGATGAAAGCCCTTTCCTTCTCGTTGTATCCCATATTCTCACCCCAGATTGGGAAGATGGAGGGACTTAAAAACCCTCAGTACGGGAACATCACAACGGCGGCTATTGCTGCAGCCGGTTTATCCTTTACAGTTATCTCAGCGCTTGCCACCCTGAACTCACCAAGTTCCCAACCCCTCCGCTCAAAGCCCTCCTCAACCATTTTCCTGACCATTTCCTCAGCCTCCCCCTTTGTGCAGTAACCAGAGTACTCGTAGATTAATCCGCCCTCGTTGTTTTTGCTGATACCAATTCCAAGGGCGGCGCTTATGGTCATGCCCGGCTCATCGCTCTCAATGTGTGCATAAACCGTCGGGAGGAGCATCCCTATCGGGACGTCATGAACCTCTTTTATCCACTCTATGTGCGCCGGAATGACGCTGCTTAGCTTGACCAGGTTGACGTTTCCTATCCCCAGCTTGAGGAGTGCATTATCGAACGCGTTCAATTTGGTTCCGCCCTCTGCGGCGGCGGCACCTATGAATGCCCTTTTTGGGGTTGTCCAGCTCATATACCTCACCCTTCAGTTTTAACTACTCTGGGCTCAGCAGAATGCTTATAAACATTTACCTGCCTTGAGAAATCACCTTAACCTTTCTTTCGGTTAGGGAGAGGGTTCTTCCAACTATTGCCGCCATGAATATCCCGCTTATGGATGAGAAAGAGCTCAATGCGTAGAGTTGCCCGGTTAGGGTTCCATAGGCGTTGCCAAGATCAGCCACGAGGAGCCCGAGTATCCCGAAGCTCACAAGCCCAGTGGCCTTCGCTACGGACGATCTAACCTCGCCGCTCCACGATAACACCACCGTCACGACGAAGCGGATAGCGTATATCGCGAGAAAAATGTAGACAGTTTCGAGCGTTATCCCTGTTTTGAAGTTCATGACGCGCCACGTGAAGAACACCGGGCCAAATATTCCGTAGGTGATTCCGCTAAGCACTGTTTCAAGACGCTCGTACTGCTTTGTCCCCACGAGGTCACTGTGGAGGATCAATCCTGCGAGGAAGCCGCCGATGG
The DNA here is from genome assembly GCA_026987155.1 of Thermococcus sp. GTDB lineage: Archaea > Methanobacteriota_B > Thermococci > Thermococcales > Thermococcaceae > Thermococcus. The sequence goes on from JALSNG010000012.1 coordinate 3,716, forward strand.
TAAAGTGCATTCCTACCTCCTCGCTGATAAAACCGAGTGAAGCTGCCAGAATCATGAAGAGCCCGAACACGGCCTCGTCGCTCTTGAGCTTTCTTAACTGGGTTATGAGCCATACTTTGTGTGCAACGTTTATGCGATGGTTTGCGTAGAGAACACTCCCAATGAACACCGCCTGCATGAGAACGAGGGCACCCAGCTCGGAGGGACTGCTGGCTTCTTTCAAATTGGCCATAAGGTAGACGAGTATCAGGATTGAGATTTCGCTGAGTATGGCATATGAGAGTGCAACGTGAAGGTATTCTTCGCCAAAGAACCTCTTCATTCTGACCACTATGGGGGCGCTCGCAACTGAGAGTATGGAAGCGGCGAGAAGGTTCCCGGCCCCGACCCTGTAATCACTTAGGGGTAGGGTGATGACGAGCATTACCCCGAGGTTCATGATGTACATTGGTAGTGCCTTCCTTCCCCCAATCCTGAGTTCCTCGGGGGTTATTTCCAGACCCGCCATTATCATGAGGAAAAATATCCCAAACTCCGCGAGGAGGTTCATGTCTCCGACGGGGACGTTTCTGAGGGTATAACCGAGCAGAAATCCTGCCGTTATCTCTCCCAAAACTCCTGGAAAGCCCAATCTCTCGAAAACCTCCGCCAGCAACCTGCCAACTGCTATTATCACAAGTACGTAGCCTATTATCTGCACCTGGCCACCCCCGAATCAGAACCCCCTAACCTTTGTTCTAAGAGGGATAAAAAGCTTTCCATTTCGAGAAAGGTTTAAATGCCCAAAGTTGTTACAGTGAGCGGTGATGTTCATGATCGAAGTTGGTGAATACAAAGTCAAGGAAGGCCTCCACTATACCAAAGACCATGAGTGGGCTCAGGTTCTTGAGGATGGAACCGTTTTAGTTGGCATAAGCGACTACGCCCAGAAGGAACTCGGAGATTTGGCCTACGTCGAGCTTCCCGAGGTCGGGAAGGAGGTCAGCAAGGGTGACGTTCTCTGCGAGCTTGAGAGCGTCAAGGCCGTGAGTGAGGTTTATGCCCCTGTCAGTGGCGAGGTCGTAGAGGTTAACGAAGAGCTTGAAGATTCCCCCGAGCTCATCAACGAGGATCCTTACGAGAACTGGATCGCCAAGCTCAAGCCGAGCAATCTCGAGGAGGAACTCGGGGAGCTCATGGATGCCAAAGCCTACGCTGAGTACTTGGAGAGCCTCTGAGTGTTTTCCTCTCGCTTTTCCCTTCATAATGGCAATTTTGGAAGAATGGGGGTTGAGCTCAGGCTTTGACCTTCATCATTTTTGCCGCGCGGAGCCGGCCTCAGATACCCTAGAGGTCTTCATCGCTCGGTATTAAGTTTTCAGGGAAAGTTAAAAACCCACCGGCTCGGCAAGTCCGGAGGTCAATTCAAACTCCCGCATGGACGTCTACAAGAGAATAGAGAGTGCCATCAACGCCTTCTTCCGTGAGAACCGCGAGATATGGGACTTGAGAGAAAGGAGGATAGGAGCATAGCGGATAGCGTCCTGGCGGGCTCCTTAAGGGGC
>JALSNG010000013.1 GCA_026987155.1 Thermococcus sp.
CGACCCCAGCTCCGGCTGGTGAAGGAGCTGTCACCGCACCAATGCCGGGTAAGATTTTGAGAATCCTCGTGAAGGAGGGGGATGAAGTCAAAACCGGTCAAGGATTACTCGTCCTGGAAGCAATGAAGATGGAGAATGAAATACCAGCACCAAAAGACGGAGTAGTTAGGAAAATCCTCGTCAAGGAAGGCGACACAGTAAACACAGGCGACCCACTAATAGAACTCGGGTGACAGTTTTTTTCCATTTTCTTACCATCTGCCGTTAAGATTTGAAATTTAACGTTTGTTTTGCCCCCACAAGGGCAAAAGACGAAATATTTTCGATTTCTGGCCGAAAAGCATTTATATTCAAAAAATGTACACCAAAGTGCAAAAATTACACGGGGGTGCAACTATGAACTCCGCTGTTGTAATCTTGATAGCGGCTGCAATCTACCTGGGCATGTATTTTAGCTACGGCAAGAGCCTTCAGAACAAAGTCGTAAGGGCCGACTCCAATAGGCCGACTCCGGCCCACAAACTCTACGACGGAGTCGACTACGTTCCGGCTCACCCGCTGGTTCTGTACGGCCACCACTTTGCGTCGATAGCAGGAGCCGGGCCAATCGTCGGTCCTGCCGTGGCAATGGCATGGGGATGGCTTCCGGGACTCATCTGGGTCTGGTTCGGCAACGTTTTCATCGGTGCAGTTCACGACTACCTTGCACTGATGTCATCGGTTCGCTACGACGGTAAATCCGTCCAGTGGATAGCCGGAAAGCTCATGAGCAGGAGAACGGGAATAGCCTTCGAGTTCTACATTCTCTTTGCCCTGCTGCTGGTCCTCGCGGCGTTCATGTCGGTTATAGCCACAATATTCAACAAGACCCCGGAGGCGGCAACGGCATCGATACTCTTCCTCGTATCGGCGGTGATAGTGGGCTACCTGATGTACAAGACGAGCCTCCACTTTGCGGGCTCAACCATTGTGGGCCTGGTCCTCCTAATAATATCAGTGTACCTCGGCTTCAAGTTCCCGATACACGCCTCATACCACGCATGGAACGTCTTCCTCTTCGCCTACATCATAATAGCAGCATCATTGCCGGTCTGGATACTCCTGCAGCCAAGGGACTACCTCAACGCGTACATACTGTGGTTCGGCCTGATACTCGGCGGCGTCGCCTTCGCCATCCTGGGAAGCAAGGGAACCTTCACCGCCCCATCATTCACCACCTGGTCGGCAAACGTGGTCGGTGGAAAACCATCACCCTTCTGGCCGACGATACCGCTCGTCATAGCCTGTGGCTCTCTCAGCGGATTCCATTCAATAGTCGGCTCCGGAACCACATCAAAGCAGCTTGACAACGAGCTCCACGGACTCATGGTAGGCTACGGTGGAATGTTCACCGAGGGATTCCTCTCAACCATAGTCATAGCATCTATAGCCGTCTACGGCCTCAAGGTGTTCCAGGGGCTCAACATTCCAGTCACCGTTGACAACTGGGGAGCCCAGTACGCCATTCAGGTTGTCAAACACGGTCTCAAGGTAGGAATATTCGCCAAGAGCTACGCCTACGGCCTGCAGGACGCATTTGGAATACCCTTCAAGACCGGAGCGGTCTTCGCCAGCCTCTGGGTTTCAGCGTTCGCTTTGACAACCCTCGACACTGCAACGAGGCTCGGCCGCTTCGCCTGGCAAGAGGTAGTAGGAATGTTCATGGACACAAGCGAGGGAACGGGTAAGATACTCTCCAACAAGTGGCTCGCCTCCTTTGTGCTCGCGCTCGTGGGCATGTGGCTCGCCTGGGGCAACCAGTGGCTTATCCTATGGCCGGCCTTCAGCGGCATGAACCAGATGCTGGCGAGCATAGCCATGATGACGGCCGCACTCTGGGTCACGAAAGTCCAGCGGGCAGGGAAGTGGAGCTGGGCAGTCCTGATTCCAGCGCTCTTCCTGTGGATAACGGTAACGCTGGCACTGCTCTGGTTCCTCGTAGTAGTAGTTCCGGGAATCGGAGCGGTGGGAACAAGGTACGCAGTAGGTTTCATAACCCTGGTCGGCATACTCCTCAACCTCCTCCTGGTCTTTGACTTCTGGGCGGCGTGGAAGAAACCGGCTGAGGAGTACGCCGCAGCTTCCTGAACCTTTCCTTTTTTACAATCCTTCTGGAGGAGGAGAAGATGAAAGCCCTCAAAAGGATCTTCTCAATAATTTCTCTTCCAGTTAGAGTCCTGTGGGAGTTTCACAAGGGGTTTGAGCTTTATTACCTCCAGGGCATTAAATGGGAGGAAGAGGAACTCGAAAACGTCTTCGCGCTCATCCTGTTTGGGGATTACATTGGATTACCCCATCCCCCAACGGAGCTCAGCTTCAGACTGCTGCCCCACGTTGTGAGGGAGCTCTACGTAATGGAGATGAAGAGCACGAAGGAAGTTTCAATGAGAACCGGCTGGATTGGGATTTAGGGGTGTAAAAAATGGTCAAAAAGATAATCGAAGACGTAAGCGCCTTTTTGAAGGGCTTCGGGAGTGCCTTCAAGCAACAGTCAACTGAATACATTGAGTTCGAGGAGAGGGAGCTTGAGAACGTGTTCGCGCTCATACTCATGGGAGCCTTCGTTGGTATACCCTCACCGCCAACGACCCTCGTGGTGAGGCTGATGCCCCACATGGTGAGGGAGATGCACGTTATGCAAAGGAGGGCCGTTGACTTGGACGACGTCTTCGGTGAAATTGCCGGTATGTTCGACATAGACTGAGGTGATGAACATGAGGGAATTTCTGCTCCCAAAGAAAGGGTTCCGGACGATTTTTGTAATAGGTAAGGGCGGAGTCGGGAAAACAACGACCAGCGCGGCCATAGCAACTGCCCTCGCCAGGAGGGGTTACAGGACGCTGATAGTTTCCCTTGACCCTGCCCATAACCTCGGTGACGTCTTTATGGTGGCGCTCTCCGATAAACCGAAAAAGCTGGCCGAAAATCTCTACGCGAGCGAGCTCGACATGGAGAAGCTGATAAAGGCCTACCTCAAACACCTGGAGAACAACCTCAAGAACATGTACCGCTACCTAACGGTCATAAACCTGGAGAAGTACTTCGAGGTTCTCAGCTTTTCGCCTGGAATCGAGGAGTACGCGACGCTTGAAGCAATCAGAAACATCCTCCTTGAGGGGGACGAGTGGGACATAATAGTCTTTGACACACCCCCAACGGGCCTAACGCTCCGCGTCCTGGCACTTCCAAAGATATCCCTCATATGGGCCGACAAGCTGATAGAGATAAGGAGGAAGATACTCGAAAGAAGGAGGATGATAGCCAAGATACAGGGCGAGCAGAAGTTTGTGATAGAGGGCCAGGAGTTCGTCCTGCCGAAGGAGGAAGAGGAGGATCCCGTGATGAAGGAGCTGAAGAAGTACAGGGAAGAGATCGAGTTCGTGGATAAGGTGATAACGGACCCCAACAAGACCAGCGTCATAGCCGTCATGAACCCTGAGATGCTCCCGTTCTACGAGACGGAACGCGCCAGGGAGAGCCTGAAGAAATTCGGGATTCCATTCAACCTGGTGGTCGTGAACAAGGTGATAACCCTGGAAAGGGACGTTCCCGAGATAAGGGTGAAACTCGATGCCCAGAGGAAAGTCCTCGAGGAAATAACCTCCAAGTTCGGGGGGATTGAAATATTGAAGATACCGATGTTCCCCGAAGAACCTAGGGGGCTTGGATGGCTTGAGAAACTCGGAGGAATGGTTATTGAGGGCTGAGGAGATACTCGAACTCCTGAGGAATGTAGAAAACCCCTTCACCAATATGGACATCGTCAGTGAGGGACTGGTAACAAAAATCGTCGTGGAAGAGGAGAAGGTTACCATCTACGTTGCCTTCGCAAGGAACACTCCGGGGCATCCCTTCGCAATGGCCCTGAACTGGGCCATCCAGGCGAGGATAATAAGGGATATGGTAAAGGTTTTAGAGGATAAGCTGGGTTATTTTGAGATAGTCGATGACGCCTCTCTGCAGCGGTACTACCCCCTTGAGGATGAAATGGAGGTCTAACTATGGAGTTTTCATCAACGTGGATATGGGCAATAATGGTGATCGCGGCTTTAACAACGATCCAGTTCTACAAGGGGCGAAAGCTCAACCTGCAGCTCATGACCCACTACCTCGAAACCATCGAGGAAGTCGTAAAGCCAGAGGACAAGGATTACGTGTGGCTCGGGGGATACATAGGGTTCAGGGCAAACTACAAGATCAACAGGGACAACGTGAGGAGGTTCGAGTACACCCTCACGCTCCTTCCGAGGCACAGCCTCCTTTACTTCCCAATAGCACTGATAACGAGCAGACACGACAAGCTCTACGTTGTCGTCAGACCCTTTGCCCAGATCAAACGCGAGGCCCACCTCATCCAAAAGGGCTACTACCGACTAAAGCCAGACATAGAAAACGAGCCCCTCCTCCAGAAGGGGGAGGTTGAAATTGCAGGAAAGAAATACGAGGCCCTCTACGAGAAGAGACGGGATGTGGAGAACCTGAAGGCTCTAATCGAGAGTCTCTCAAAGCCAGCCAACATTAAACACGTCTCGCTAACGCCAAAGACGAACGTGTTCTACATCCTCATGAAGCCCGAGCCGGATACCATAAAGGAAGACATGAGGAAAATAGTCCGCTTCGTCAACGAGAATCTTAAGGAGAGCCCGTTCTCATCCTGAGCTTTTGGTCTCTCAACCTTTTTATCGGTTGAACCCATAGTTATACTCGGTGATACCATTGGTTAGTATCCGTCTGAAGGTAGGCCCGAAGGGACAGATAGTCATTCCAAAGGTCTTCAGAGAAGCTTACAGGATAAATGAAGGTGGAGGCGAGAATGAAAACTTCGACGTGCTTCCCCTTAAAAGGCTCTGGTTGGGTGGCTGAGATGGGTGTTTACAGGGCCAAATTCGGCGAACCAAAGCTTGGCTGGGTCGTTCTCGTCCACGGCCTCGGCGAGCACAGCGGAAGGTACGGAAGACTAATCAGAGAGCTCAACAATGTAGGCTTTGCTGTCTACACCTTCGACTGGCCCGGCCACGGGAAGAGCCCCGGCAAGAGGGGACACACGAGCGTTGAGGAGGCTATGGAAATAATCGACTCGATAGTTGAAGAGATCGGAGAGCGACCCTTCCTCTTCGGCCACAGCCTCGGTGGCTTAACCGTAATCCGCTACGCCGAGACACGGCCAGATAAAATACGGGGTGTAATCGC
>JALSNG010000014.1 GCA_026987155.1 Thermococcus sp.
GCCGCTATCTCGTCCCTGTGGGCCAGGATGAACTCCTCAACCTTCTTCACCTTCTCCCAGTTGCCCCTCCTCGCTTCGTTCGGATGATAGCCGAGGGTGGGGAAGATGAATCCAAAGTACGGCTTCAGCATCTCCCAGCTCTTCCAGACGTGAGCTTTGCGGTACTCCGTTATGGAGTCCACGACGGCCGTCAGCTTTTCTCTGCACTCCTTTATCATACGCGGTGCGTCCTTTTTGTAAAACTCAAAGTGGGCGTGGGCGTCGAGCATGTTTCTCGCTTCATGGCTGGATAGAAAAGCTTTTCCGTTGTTTGGGTGATTATTCAACGGAGGTCAAAATATCATGGAAAACGAAAATATTCCAACGATCAGTATGCACGAGATAGTGGAGGCGCTTAGGAATAAGTCTCCGAAGGAGCTTTTAAGCTACGCCATCTTCAACGAGGAAGAAGAGGCAAAGTACTATGCCAAACTTGCCGAAAAGGCCAAGAGAGCCAGCGTTAAGGCGCTGTTCATCAAAATGAGCGAGGACAGTAAAGACCATCACGACTGGCTGTACGGTCTCTTCAAGAAGATGTACCCCGACGAGGAGCCGGTAAAGGTTGAGGCTCCCCCAGTCGAGGTGGCCCCGTTCTATCCAGAGTTTGAGAGCGTCGAGGACTACATATCGGCCCTCAAGTACTGCATGGAAAGCGAGTTGTTCGCCAAGAAAACCTACGAACTCCTGGCCAAGGTTGCTGAGGACGAAGACACAAGGGCATTCGCGCTTAACCTGGCCACGATGGAGGAGGAGCACTATACCTCAATTAGAAAAATGTACGAGCTCACACTCTCCCTTGAGGAGAAAGAGATAACCCCCGAGAAGCTTGAGCCGGGTGGATACCTCTTCACCGATGAGTTGAAGGCAAAGTATTTCCTTATAGACCTGATCCATAGCGGTGTTCGCCTTTCTGCCGCGGTTAGAGAAAAGCCAGAGAAGTTCCTTGAGATATTCGATGGTGAGGGCATCAAAGTAATCTGGGTGACCAAGACCGAAGTTGATGATTCCATCCGGCCTGACGAGATGCCAATTCTCAAGAAAAAATTCTGCAAGTTTCTGAGGGAAACCTCAGAGAGCGACAAAAAGGGCGCAGTTTTCCTTCAGAACCTCGGCTACTTTGCACTTGAACTTGGTTTCAGGAGCATGGTGGATGTAGTGCTTTACCTGAAGGACTGCGCACTCCCCTACGACGGCTACATCCTGACCACGGCAGTTAAGGACGCGTTCAGTCCCCGCGAGTGGGCGCTCCTAACCTCGGAGCTCAGGCAGGTTTCCTGATCAGAGCTTTCTGGTCTCCCATATCACCTTCCCATCTTTCCTGACGACCTTCAAAATCCGATGGTACGGTATCTGAGCCTCCCCGACAAAGAAGTAGCCGTGTCCCAGCTCGATCATCTCGACGGGGATTTTCTTGACATTGCCGTAGGCACCGCGGTGCTCAATGACGATGTAGTAGTCCTTCTCGTTTTCCCTCGGATCGTACTTCAGCTTTGCCAGAACCTCCTTTACAGAGCCCTTCCGCATTAGAGCCACCCCAGGATTTCGTCGATGTTCTTTCTCCAGTCCTTTATTACCCAGCCGTGCCCCGGAAGGCCGAAGTCAACATCGTAATCCCTGAGCCTTTCGAGGCTCTCCTGGAGCTTCCAGCCGTTTCCGGTTGGCAAATCCGTCCTGCCAACGGTCCCCTTGAATACCGTATCCCCTGTGAACATGAGCTTAACCTCGTCATCTAGGTAAAGGCACGAGCTTCCCGCGGTGTGGCCGGGCGTGTGGATCAGCTCAAGCTCCAGTGAGCCTATTCTGAGCCTGTCGCCTTCCTTCATGCGAATATCTACCTTCTGCGGCTCGAACTTCCTCCCGTAGGAGTAAGCTAGGATAACGTAGTCGTCTCCCCGCTCCAGTGTTTTCGCCGTGACCTCATGGGCTGCGAAGAGAACTTTTATCCCCTTCCCCTCCAGCCAGTCCTTCAGGACGGAGTTTCCACCAACATGGTCAAAGTGTTCGTGGGTGTTGAATATCGTGACCTTCTCAACGCCGTTGAGGTAACCTTCCCTCTCCCAGATTTCAGTGTAAACGTGCCAGTTAACGCCGGTGCCTGTATCGACTACCAGCGCTTCGCTACCGTCCTTAACGAGGTAAACGTTGGAGTCCCAGCCTATGCCCCGGAGCATGACCGTGTGTGGCGGAATCTCAACCGGAACCAGCTCCCGCGGAAACTCCTCAATGGAGCTTATCCTCACACTTTCACCTCCAAAAGGGCTCAAGGGGGGACCGCCTCCTCATACGGGATAAACCCCGTCAGGAGGGGTTAAACTCTTCATCGCCCCGGTGTATATCCTCAAAGTTCCATATTAAAAAGACTAACCCTCCTGCGGAAGTATCTTTGAGACTTCAAAAACCCTTCCGAGCTCTTTAAGAACCGCCCCATAGAGTCTTGGGTATTCCTTTAGTTTTTCCCTTCCGATGTTGAGATATTCTTTGAAGTTTCCACCTCTGAGGTTTTCAATTGCAGCTAAAGCTATGTACCCTGCCCACCCAAGTGGATAGCCAGTGCTCTGGGCGATTCTTATCATTTCCCTCGCATCGTTTTGGGCCCTTTCGAGCTCTCCAAGAGCAATATATGAGAAACACCTGTAAGCGAGAGCATCAACGGCCCTCCGATAGTTCCTAACCCTTAAGAAATAGTCCCCTCCCCTCACGGCATGCTCAACGGCCTTCTTATAGTCCCCAAGGAGGTAATATGCCTTGGAGAGCTCGAAGAGCGTGAGATGCTCCATGAAGGACAGGCTGTACGCCCTTGCGAGCTCTAAAGCTTGGGAGTAGTACGTTAGACTCTCCCTGTACCGTTCCAGCTCAACGTATATGTCTCCCACATGGAGGAGAACCAGGCTTTCGAATTCTGGGTATCTCCCCAGTTTTCTCACGACCTTCAGCTCGTTGAGGGCACTTTTGAGGGCCTCTTCAGGCTTTCCAAGGTAGAAGTTCAGCTTGGTGAGCTCCACGAAGTACCAGAGTTCAACTTCCTCATCGTTCATGCTTTCTTTCATCTTTTCAAGCTCTTCGAGATATTTTTCGCTTTCATCAAGCCTATTGAGCTCTATGTAAACGTCAACCAGAGAACTCAGCACATCGGCTTTGTGAATCCCTCCCAGTTCGTCCTTGACCTCAAGCCACAGTTTGAGGGCCTTCTCGAAGAACCCCTTCTGGAAGTAGATGTTACCAAGCTCCTCTTTGGCGTAGGGGTTGTCTTTTATGATGGACAAGATGTTCAGGTAGGCATCGGGAAAGTCCTGAATTACCCTCTTAAACTTTCTCAGCCTCAGCTCAACGAGCCTTTTGATGGTTTCCCCGTCTTTGAGCTTGACCGCGTACCTGAAAGCCTTCAGAAAGTCCCTGGCGTTGTTCCTCCCCAGGAGAAACTCTACGTACTTTGAGTAGACCTTGACCTCGTCAACCTCCCTGACCTCGCTCAAAAAGCCCCTTATGAGGTCGTGGAGGAAGTAGTAGTCCCCCCTCCTCTCGATGAGCCCCTTGTTAAGGAGGGAGTAAAGGGTTGAAAAAACGTTTTTTCCGTGGAGAGCCCTTATCTCCTCGTACTCAAGGGGTTCATCGAAGAGGGACATGAGCTGGAGCAGAGATCTTTCGTCTTCATTTAGCTTTCCGTACACCTCGCTCAGGATAAAATCAAAGAAACTCTCCCGTGTGAACTCCTTATTCGCACCGTACGCTTCAGAAAAAAGGGTCAGGGCAAGGGGATGGCCGAGGGTTATGTGATATATCTCCGCAAACTCCTTGGAGCTTACGTCGATGCCCTTGGCCTTTATCAGTGAATACGCGTCTTCCGGACTCAACCCCGCCAGATGGAGGTACAGAACGTTTTCGATTCCAAGGTTTGGTTTCTCCCTTGAGGTTATCACAAGCTTTCCTTTGCCCAGTCTCTCGGAAAGGAATGCAAGCAGGTGGAGTATCCTCTCATCCCTGCATTTGTGGAGGTCATCAATGACTATTTTTGCCGAGCTTTTCTCAATGCCCTCAAGAACCAGCTCGAATATGTCTCGCTCTTCCCTGCTCCCGGCTCTTAAATACTCAAGAAGGGCGTTATAGCCCAAAGTATTTAGAAACAGCCCAACCTGCCAGGCAAAGTAGTCGAGACTGTCTCCTTCACTCATCTGGTACCAGAATGCATCACTGAAAAGCTTCGCTGCCAAGGTCGTTTTTCCAATCCCTGCTATCCCATAAATCACTATAACGCTCTTATCGGAGGAAGAGATGAGGCCAATTTCTTTTTCCCGTCCGACGAATACATCGATGGGAGGAAGTCTGCTCTCCAAGAGGGGAACCTCATATCGGTCTCCCTTTGAAGTGCTGATGAGTACCTCCCCCGGCTCAAACCTTATCTCAATGCCATCAACCTTGAGGGAATATACCTTGACGTTTTTCTCCCTAATTCGGACCCACCTGCCCTCGACGAGACCAGCTCTCTCCATCGCCCTTAAACGCCTTGAGAGGTCTGTTTCGTCCCTCCCTAGTATCCGGGCAAGCTCTCGCGGATTAAATGAGCCGGATCTGAGGACGGAGAGTATCTCAAGGTTGGTCTCGTTAGACAGTAACTTAATTAGACTGGAGGCGTTCACGAGCAACACCTAATCCCAATTTAAGCACAGCACGTTTTTATATTCCTCGTATTCTACCTTGGCAAATAACCAAGTAGTACCAAACAAACTGTGCCGATGAGACAAAATAAAAACAGGGTTTTATGGAACTCCAAGGAGCTCAAGGGCTTTTTTGATGTAGAGGTATGCCTTCCGCATGTGTATGAAAGACCTGACGTCCGCCGCGGTTAGATTTGGACAGTGTTCTTCAACCCAGCGGTACTCTTCCTCTGCAAGGGCAAGGAGGTCATTTATCCTTGCGAGGGTCTCGTTGTCGAGGTTCTGGGCAGAGCTGTTGTACAGGACGTTAAATTCCTCAAACGCTCTCTGGTACCACCGATAGTATAGATACGTTAAAACTGCAAACGATGTCTGTGCCATCTCCTGATCTTCAATAGACGTTTTAGTTTCCTTGATGTCGACAGTAAACTCCACCCCCGTTGAGTTGACGTTTCCAGCAGTATCATACGCGTAGACTTCTATGACGTGGTGTCCCTCTACAAGGTTTATCTCTGCGGTGTAGTACTCCCCATCAA
>JALSNG010000015.1 GCA_026987155.1 Thermococcus sp.
GAACTTTTGGCAGAAGGCCTCGCAAGGGAGTTCGTGCGCAGGATACAGGAGATGAGGAAGCGCCTCGACCTCGACGTGAACGACAGAATCGTTGTCACCATAGAGACGAGCGAAGAGAACCGCGAGCTACTCAGCGAGAACCTCGACTACGTGATAAATGAAACGAGGGCAACCGAGGTAATCTTCGGCGAGGCGAAAGGATTTACCGTCGAGTGGCCAGAAGTCCAGGCGAAGATAGGGATTGAGAGGGTGGAAGGGTGATTAAACTTCGTTCACCTTTCTGATTTCTCGTTTTTCCATTTTGGTGTAGGTCATTTTTCTAACCCGTAATCATCTTTGTCTTAGTCATCCAGTTCTATCCCATGAACCTTCAACCTCAACCACCCGAGGAGCGTCCCGAAGGGAAGGAAAACCGTCGTGAATATATACAGAAGCCTGAACATCGTTAGCAGGGATTCCTTGATAAACGAGGCACTGTACTCCCCCGTGAGTATCATCAGAGCCACTACCACCCCAAACCCATAAAAGATGCCATAAAACAACCGCCATGCTCCACCTTCGGCGTATTTCCTCTCCAGCAGGCCAGTTTCTAGGAGTTTTCGGGTTACCTTGTAGTCTTTTTCAGAGGCAACCGCGAAAAGTGCCCCAATCAGCCCGCTTATGACCAGACTATCAATCACGAAGAGGTAAAGCCCCAAAGTTATGGCCACAAAATTCACAACGGCCCGGATTTTGAGTATTCTGTCGGGTATTATGTACATGTGGGCCATCATGGAGTAATACCAGTTGGCCATAACAGAAACGTAGAGCGCCATCGAGAGGCTCTTCTCCAGACTCACCCCCGAGGAATACGCGATTTCGAACACAAGGAGGAATGCTGAAAGTTCACTAGGGAAGTTTCGCCAGGAGTAGAAGACTTTTTCCGGTGTCTTCTTGTCCCTTCCTGTAGTGTAGCCGCAATAAACAGCGCAGACGCGCCGATTATAAACAGAACGGCAAGCCACTTAACGAGGGGAATGAAAGAGGTGCCATGTTTCGCAAACACTGTATAAAAAGCCCCAAATAACAACACCCCGAACCCAAACGAAATCAGGAAAAGGGGGCGTACCTAAAAGCTAAAGGGAGGGGGTTTAATCACAAAGCATCCCCCGGCTTTCTGAGGTTCACCTCTCCAAAACCTTCACCTTCAGCCCATACTCCTTAAAGCGCTTGAAATCATCATCACACGTATAGAGCGTTGCGTTATGGACTATGGCAGTGGAAGCTATGAGGAGATCCTTAAACGGTGGTCGTTTTCCCTTCTTTATCAGATCCCTGAAAATTGCCCCCGCTATCTTTGCGGAGTTTTCGTCGAACTCGACTTTGGGCATCATCTCGAGCATCAGCTCCTCCCGCTCCTTGAGGTGACCGCAGTGGAGTTCAAACAAGACAACGGTTGGCAGGGCGTACTCCCTCTCTTCTCTGTAGAGTGCCTCAACGATTTTCCTGTTCCCGCCGAAGAGCTCAATTACCACGCTGGTGTCCAGGAGTCCATCCATTCCTCGACCTCCCTCAGCTCCTTCTTGAGCTCCTCGATTTCCTCAGGCGTCCTCGTCCCGAACGCTATCATGAGCACATCGAGGTTGCCCTTCTTTTTCTTGCCTATGAGTTCCCTCAGGAGCTCGGAGAAGCTCTTGTTGCCCTTCATCTTGACGAGCTCGTAGTAGACGTCATCCGCTATCGTTATCGTCTTTCCCAACGGCACCACCTATAAGTGCATGCATGCACGAAATACTTAAAATTTGCCCGCGAGCATTTTCCAGGCTATCCAGATTTGAGCCAGAACAATCAACGTTAAGGCCAGAGCAGTCAGCTTTCTGCTCTTCCTCGACCCGTAGAGGCCAGCGAGACCAAAGAGGAAGTTCAAGGCGGAAAGTTCAAAGAGAGAACTTACCAAGCAGATGTTCCTTCCGAGGGCCATAAGCTCCCCGATAGGATCACTACCGGATGGATACCCGGAGCGGAGCGCGATGAGCCTCACCGCTACCAGGACTGCCGTATAAAAAAGGTTCTGTCTTATTGTTAGCTCAATCAAAAAACCTCTATTCGGTTCCTTCCCCTTGAATAACTCGTAGAGGGCAAAGGGAAGCCCCATAACCCAGATGACCATCGAGACTAAGAGAACGAAGAGGACAAAGATTCTGGCAAATATAGCAACCCCATTGAGAACTCCCCTCACCGAGTCTCCTGTCATCATCAGGGCGCTCGCGAAGAGGCCCCAGAAGACGAGTGTTTTTCCGATTATATCAAAGATCTCTCTGGAAAGATAGAGCCCCCCGTGGGTCTTCTCGATTATCTCCGGAAGGCGCTTTATGTCCTCCCGCGAGTAGCCATAGCGCTCAAGGGCCTTTCCAACGAAGTGAAGCGCCACAAGGAGAAACGGGACGAGAAGGAGGAAAGTAACGAAAAGAGTCACGGGGTTGAGGTTCTTCCTTGTCTGAGATGACAGAAGCCATAGGCCAAACCAGAAGCCCGGAACGAGAAGCCACGGGATGAGGTAGTCCTTGATGAAGGCCCGCATGGCTGTTAATATTCTTCGGGGTAAATAACCCTTTCGAAACCCTTGCAACTTATGCTCCCGTAAGTTACTTACGGTGGCATGAATATCGCTTTAGAGGGCTGCTTAGATGACCTTATCAGACATACACCTAAGGACAACCGGGACTGAATTGGAAAACCTCCAAGGTAGGCCAAGGCTTAAAACATGAATGACCTACTGGTTGAGGGAAACATGGGGAGAATTGACGAGTTCGATGAAATGCTAAAGAAGCGTCTCGGGTTCAGGATGAGAGCCTACCAGCGGCACGTGGCAGAGGAGCTACTCAATGCGGACGAAGGGAGCCGTTTTACCGTTGTATCCATGCCCACCGGAAGTGGAAAGACCATACTCGAGCTTTTCTCAGCCTTTCTGTCCCTTAAGCAGGGCAAAAGAACCCTTGTAATCGAGCCCACTCGCTTCCTCTGCGACCAGATGCACGAGAAACTCTGGCTCAGGCTCTTCAGCGCAGGAAAAGAGTACGAAGGGCACTGTGATAGCTTTTCAAGCCACAAAGTTGTGATATCGACCCCTCAGACAGCCCTAAAGTGCACGAAAAAAACAGGGGACACCTTCGACAAAGTGATAATAGACGAAGCACACCATGCTTTCGGCAACGATCTCTACTCCGAACTCATTGGCTCGTTAAAACCAGAGAGAGTGGTTGGTTTCACCGCCCTCCTCCCGAGGAGAAAAATCCAAGGGATCCCTCCAAATTTTATCGAACATCTCGGTTTCCCATTGCTTCTTGATTACGATTTTAGAGACTTGAGTTCCATCGACCCCACTTTCAACCCCCCAAAGGCAATAGTTGACGTGTTTGACTCTGAGTTGAACAAGAGAGAGGAAGAAATTTACAACGTTCTCTACAGGGGTTTTATCTGGGGGGATCCCCACACCCTTGTATTTCTCGACAGGACCTTTATAAAATACGGAAAGGGGGCATTCTGTGAAAGCTTTCAGCGGGCGGTCAACAACGGGAAAGTGAGGGGGCGATTTTTCCTCGAGAGGATTTCCACACTGTGCTCCTCGAATACGCCGTCCCACAAGGCAAGAACTCTGGAAGAGATTCTAAAAGCCTACGGTTTTCCTGCCAACGATGCACTGCTCCCAATTATAACGTTTACCTCACGGAAAGCGAGTGCTTATGAGTTTACGGAAACCGTGGAGAAAGACTTCCCCACTGTGTCTGCTGAGGTTCTCACAAGCGACCTCTCAAAGCTTGAACGTCAAAGGCTCTTGGAAAGGGCAAAAAAAGGAGAGGTAGACTTCATAGCCTCAACCCTCGTAGGCGAAGAGGGTGTGGACATACCCGAGGCCGGGTTAATGGTGATGGGGGACACTCCAAAGAGCCCACTGAGGTTCTATCAGAGGATTGGAAGGCTCATAAGGATATCCAGCCCAAGAGACCTGAAGTACATGGCGGTTATGGCCACACCAAAGACCATAGAATACCACGACCTTGAAAAGGCCGTGGACAACCTCTACCTTGAGGGAGTGGACGTTGGGTACATCCTCTACAACTTGGACAGAAAATCCTCCTCCATGAGGTTGATGGAGATAATCAGGGAGCTCTCATCCTCAACATCCAGTGGAAGAGTCCCCTACACCCTCATCGTAAGGGGAGGCCTCCCTGACCCATTCGAATACTACACTCGGATGCTACTGCAGACAATGAACGATTACCCCACAGGGATATGGAGTCTAATGACGAGTTACAGCACTATCGAAGAGGCCACCCTAAGGCTTCTCACGGACCATCTGCTGAGAGGAATGGACGGTGGAGCCAAAGGGATGATGAGCAGAGTGGAAAAGAAGCTCTCAAGAGGGAGCGTGGTGGTAGACGTCGATAGGACCATCATGGCCGAGAGAGCGTTTTACGTTTATGACACTGACCGACTTTCAGAGCTCCTTTACTTGGGCCTCAGAGGACTAAGGGAAAGATGCCAGAATTCTGGAAAGTGCAGAGAAAGAAATTTCAGAATAGACAGAAAGGGTTTTCTCAGACTGTTCTCACACCTGTTTCCCTTCGAAAAGCTCGAGCAAGTTCTCAAAGAAACAAGGGCAGAAATAAGAAAAAAAATCACAGAGCTAAAACCTCTCCTTGAATCCAGCATGTTGAGTACATCCCTCCAAGGGTGGACAAGCTACAACCCGAGAAATTACTCCCTCTCACCACAATTGATAATAAAGCTCGGAAGAATTGAGTTTACCGCCCAGATAAACTACTACAACATTACCAAACTCCGCAGAGACAACTACAAGCAGAAAGTAGAGCTCATCAAAGCAAATCTACTCCTTACGGGACTCCAAGCAGTGGAGAGGTTTATTGAATCCGAAGGGTAAAAATCAAAAAGTGAAGGAGGCAGTGGAGTCAAACGAGCTCCAGCTCAAAGTATTCGCAGGGGTGCTCCACGAGAACCGTCAGCACTCCTCCCCTCTCAGCCTCATCTATTATTTCACCGCAGTTAACCCGGACGGATTTTACTCCCCTTAACGAGATTTCACTGACTTTAGACATGTGATTTCTGAACTTAAGGACGTCTCCGGCGCTTTTGACAAGGGTTGCTGTTGCGTATACTATCTCCCCTTCCCCGTACTTGATGCCAATGGGAAGGTAGATAATTCCTCTTTTCCTCAGCTCTATACCCTCCGCAAGGGAGGGGATTTCCCTTCCTCTGTAAGTTATCTTGCCCTTTATCGGGTGCCCACGGGGGTTCATGACCGCAAGGTACGTGTAATCCTTCCCCTCCATGGGCAGGACTATCATGTCTGGATTCGTTACGGAGAAGTCCTCATCCACGTTCTGCAATTTCTTTAACTTCCACACAAACCTCCTGTGAAGATCGTGGTAACTCGTGTAATACTGAAGTCTGAAGCCAAGGACGATTGCACTTCCCTCTCCTTTCCTAACCATCGCTCCAACTGGTTTCTCCCCCATGAAGGCTATGGGTTCCCCTCCCTTTACTTCCCTGACAGTGTTCCTAACGAGCATCCTGTCGATGCCTTCCGAGGACACGCTGAGGAACTGTATGAGCCTTGGATTTCTCCTGGCCCCAGCCTCCTCCACTTCGACCCCTAAGAAATCGGCGAGTGAAGAGTAGGGCTCCATGTTCTCGTCGTAACGTGGAAGCATCGGCAAGATAACGAGGTTACCCCCCTTTGAAACGAACTCTACGAGCTTGTCTTGAACCGCTCTGGACATAAAGTCGAGACTGTAAACCCAGACCTGACGATAGGACAGAAGTTCCCCAATAGTTGCATCCTCCAAGTCGAGTACATCAACTGGGGTGTTGCTCATGGCAAGGAGGGTGAAGAGTCCCCTCTCGCCAAGGAGGTATTCGTTGAGGTCAGTGCTCTCTTCGAGCCCCTCATAGGCCCACAAATTGAGGGCTTCATAGGGCTCATAAAGCGCCACTGCCACTTTCGGTTTAAGTTCCGTCTCGGCTATTCCAGGAGCGTTCACAAGGACTTTACTGAGCGCCTTTATGGTTTGGAGGTGAGGCCTCTCAGAACCGTCGAGGCCAATTGGAGAGTAGACATCCCATGTGACACCGTTGTGTGATTCGTAGCCCTTTGGATTTTCACCGCCAACGAAGAGGTAGTAGTTTATATTGGGAATTCCGAGGGGTGGGAGTATGCCATAGAGGAGCTCGGCCTCATCGGGCTCTATTGTATGGGCCAGTGAAGACTGCGTTTCAATACTTAGCGGGGGTGTTCCAGCCTTTTTCAAGTGGTAGCGGTAAATCCCCGTCTTGTAGTAGACATGACCGAGCCTGTCCTCTTTGAAATCAAAGGAACGGTAGAAGGAGTACCAGAACTCAGTCCAGACGTGTATTCTGAGATCGTGCTTTCTCATGTAGTTAAAAAAGTGCCTCCAAGCGAGTTGGAGTAAGTATGGGTCAAGAATGCTGATGGGAACGTCGAAAGCACTCTCCATCCTTTCATATATCCATCTAACGTACTCGTTGGTCATCCATATCTTGAAACGGTGCCAGTCGAGAACCTTTGGGAGAGGTTCGGAGAAGCTCTTTGGAGGCCGAATCTCTGAGTAGTCAGAGAAAGTCCCTCTATACCTCTTTCTAAGGATTTCAAGCTCAAAGTTGTTCCTCAGCCACTTCTCCCAAAGACCTCCCTGTCTAACTACCGGGTCATTGTAGTCCGTGAGAAACGCCTGGAATATTGTCTCCCAGTACGAGGGCTCGTCGTCTATTGAAACGCTTATTATAGGCCCCCCTCGGGTGTAGAGATACTTTTTGATAATGGGAAAAACTGCCCCGTACCACTCCTCCACGGCTTTGAGGTAGGTTGGGTGAAGGTAGGTGACGGGTGGATAATAGATGTCCCTCGGGAGAGGACCCTGGGGCCCCTTGGCAAGTATTTCGGGATGCTCGTTTATAAGCCACTCAGGAATACCCCCGTTCTTCCACTCCCCACAGATGTAGGGACCGGGCCGAATTATAACGTAAAGTCCAGCTTCCTGGGCGAGTTCCAAGAATCCCTCCAGGTCCCTCTGGGGATGAGTCTCTCCCCTAAAGTCGAAGGTTTCCTTCTCCGGCTCGTGCCAGTTCCATGCCACGTATGTGTCAACGGTGTTCAGACCGGCTTCCTTCATTTTGAGAAGTCTATCCCTCCACGTATCTGCAGGAACCCTGAAAAACTGCAGGGTGCCACCCGCTATTGTGACGGGTTCCCCGTCCAGTATGTACCTTTTACCGTTGAATTCAACACTCCCCATCGCCATCACCACGTGACAACCTTGCTGAGGAACCTTGGAGCGTCGGGGTTGAACCCCCTCTTAACTGCCTTGTAATAAGACAGTAGCTGGATCACTGGTAGATGTAGCAAGACACCTTCTGGGGGATGGAGCTCGGGGAGTCTTACGAAGTAATCGGCCCCAGTGTCCCTTTCACCCACCGTCAGGACCTTTGCCCCCTGCCCTTGGAACTCAGACGTTAATTTATCGTGCCAGTCAAAGGGCTCATTGACCAAAAGAACTACGAGAGTTTTATCGTCTGCAACGGATTTGAACCCGTGCCTCACTTCAAAGGTCTGATATGCCTCGCTCCAAAATATTGCCATTTCCTTCATCTTCAGTGCCGCTTCAAGGGCCACGGGGTAGAGCATCCCCGAACCGAGGAAGATAACGTTTCTGAAGTCGAACTCCTCAACGATGCCGCTTATATAGTCTTCGTTTTTAAGGACTTCCCTTGAGAGCCCTGACAGCCTCTCGGCGTCGTATAACGGTCTTCCAAAGGACCAATTGAGAAGTTGCTGGAAAGCAAAAAGGAAAGCCGGGAAAGAGTGAGTCATGACGACGCTATCTTCTGGAGTGTCAACGAGAAGTCCATAGTCGGCCTTTTCAAGCAGGGTTGATGTGTAAGCGGCTATTCCAAGTTTGGGTACGTTCATAGATTCAAGGGCCTTGAGGGCCTCAGTTGTTTCTCCCGAGCGTGATATTGCCACAAGAAGTTCAGGATTTCCAATGGGGTAGTAACCCCTCGAATACAGAAGTTCGGAGCAGGGGAGTGCCACTCCCCTGCCCCCGAGGTGGGTGGTTGCCATGGCCAGCAGCTGCGACAGGAAATGTGAGGAGCCACACCCCGTGAAGAGAATCTCACGGGGCAGTTTGAAATCACCGTATTTAACCCTGAAAGCTTCAAAGGCCTTCTGTGCTTTCAAAATACCCTCTGGAAGTTTTCTTATCTCTTCAAGCGTTTTGTGCACGTCACTCACCTCCGTGAAGGTGGCAAGCCACCCAATGGTCTTTTTCCACTTCGATCAGTTTGGGCTTCTCGTTCCAGCACCTTTCCTTGGCGAGTGGACAACGTGGTGCGTAACGGCATCCCTGAATCTGGTAAATCCCCTCTTCCTCCTTTTCAGGTTCTATCGTCTTCCTAAACTCCCATTTAACATTGATATCCGGAACACTCTCAAGGAGCATTTTAGTGTACGGGTGCAAGGCGTTCTTGAACACCTTCTCAGTGTCTCCCATCTCCACTATCGTTCCGCGGTACATTATGATGGTCTTGTCACTGATGTAATAGCCGAGGGCCAAATCATGGGTAACGAAGAGCACTGAAGTGCCCAACTTATCCCTGACTTCTCCCAGAAGGTTCAGTATGTCAATCCTCGTGCTCGCGTCAAGCATTGAGACGGCCTCATCGGCTATGAGGAGGTCAGGCTCAACTAAGAGGGCCCTCGCGATGAGTATACGCTGAAGCTGGCCTCCACTGAGCTGGTGCGGGTACTTCCCCCTTATCTCGTCTGGATTGAGGCCCACCTGTTCAAGCGCTCTATCGATCATCTCATCCCTCTCACCGTGACCGACATCGGGGAGGAAAGAGCTAAAGACGAGATCAAAGGCCCTATCTATTGGATACACCGGATTAAAGCTGGCAAATGGATCCTGGAAGACCGCCTGAACGTGCTTGTAGTAGTACTTCTTGAGGCGCTTTTTGTTGAACTCAAGGATGTTTTCCCCCTTGAAGAGAATCTTCCCAGAGGTTGGTGTTATAAGCCTGAGAATGAGCTTTCCAACGGTGGTCTTTCCACTGCCGCTTTCACCCACGAGGGAAATTATCTCGCCCTCCTTTATATCGAACGTGACATCATCGACGGCCCTTATCTCGAAACCCCCTATGAGGCCCGAAGTAAAGATTTTGGTGAGGTTTTCGACGTGAAGTAGAGGCTCACTCATTGGATTCACCCCCGTAGAGATGGCACGCAACTACGTGACCTTCCTCGATTTCGACCAGCGACGGTTCCACCTTTGGACAGTGCTCCATGGCATAGGGACAGCGCGTGTAGAAGCGGCATCCTTTTGGCGGGTTCAGCAGGCTTATGGGGTACCCCGGAATTCCCTTGAGCTTGGTCTCACGATAGCGGACTCCAATCTTTGGAAGCGATTCCACGAGCATTGTAGTGTACGGATGGGACGGCTCGTTGATGAGCTCCTCGGTTGGACCCATCTCAACGACTTTCCCAGCGTACATTACCATGAACCTATCCGCTATCTTGTCGAGTAAAGCTAAGTCGTGGGTGACGAATATTATTGACTTGACAATGTCCTGCTCCATGAAGTAGTTGAGGAGTTCAAGAACTACCCTTTGCGTTGTAACGTCTAAAGCCGAAGTAACCTCGTCCGCTATGAGCAGATCAGGGTTCATGAGGGTTGAAACCACCATTGTGGCACGCTGTCTCATCCCACCGCTCAACTCGACTGGATACATGTCGGCTACCTTCTCACTGAGCTTGACCATGGCAAGCCTCTCGCGAAGGAGCTTTTCAACCTCGTTCCTGTCCTCGTATCCGTGTTCCCTGGCTATGTCCCAGACTATATCCTTGATCTTCTTGGTGGGATTGAGGGCGTTCATCGCGTACTGGGGTATTATCGAGAGTTCAGTGTACTTGATTCTCCTTTCCTCCTCTTTGGAGAGTTGCATCAGGTCACGACCCTTGAATACCGCCTGACCTCCCATGTGAACCATCGGCGGCTTCCTCAGGATGAGGGAGTGGACGAGTGTTGATTTACCACAACCGCTCTCACCGGCAACGCCGAAGACCTCCCCCTTTTCAACCTTGAAACTCACGTTGTCAACTGCCTTAACGTAACCCACGGGCGTTTTGTAGTATATCTTGAGGTTCCTGACGTCAAGTAGAGAACTCATTCCCCACCCCTCCTGAGACGCGGGTTGAAAACCTCCTCCATTCCGAGGTTGACGAAGAACAATGCCGTGATGATGAGGGTTATGATGACCCCGGGCGGTATGAACCACCACCACCATCCAAACTGAAGGGCATTGTATGCTATGGCCTTCTGGAGTATGTTTCCGAGGGAAACCATTGTTGTCGGACCGAGTCCGATAAAGTCAAGGGTCGCGCTGGCCAATATCGCCCCACTGAACTGAAGGATTCCTGCCATGAACACGTAGGAGACCATGTTGGGCATTATCTCCCCAAAGATTATTTTGGAATCGCTCTGACCGGCGAGACGGGCCAAGCTAACGAACTCCCTGTTCTTAAGGGAAAGTGTCTGTGAACGAACCGCACGGGCAACCCACGGCCAACCGGTGAGCCCTATGATGATGGCCTGGATTTCGGGACTCCTTGCCGAGAGATACGCTGCCACGAGTATGAGTAGCACTATGGCCGGTATGACGAGCATGATGTTGACCACCATCATCAATATCTCGTCGATCCAGCCTCCCTTGTAGCCGGCTACGAAACCTATCGTGACGCCGAGAATCGTTCCAATGACGGCTGCCAGGACCGCTATCCAGAGTGACGTCCTAAGACCGTAGACGAGCTGAGCATAAACGTCCTTGCCCTGTATATCCGTACCGAGTATGTGGAGAACCTCCACCTTTTTGCCCGTGTAAGTGTATATTTCCTCATGACTCATGGGCGGGAGGTGCCTCCCGGAATAGGAAGCGAGCTCGATCTTACCAACTTTCTCATAGTAGAGTCCATCCCACGCGAAGGGCGTGAAGAGCGGGCCTATGAGGGCAAACAAGACGAAAAACATGAGTAGGCCAAAGCCGAACTGGAACTTCCTGTTCCTGAAAGCGATTTTAACCGTGTCCATCCTGCTCCTTCTCGGCATTTTCACCCCTCCGTGTAGCTTGTCCTGACGCGCGGGTCTATGAAGGCGTAGATTAGGTCGATGATGAAGTTAGCTGCCAGGACCGATATGACCACCATTAGGAAGGCCCCCTGAAGTAAGAAGTAATCCTGGCTCAGAGCAGCGTTCATGATTAGTATTCCTATTCCCGGATAGTTGAAGACTATCTCCGTTGCAATCGCTCCGGCAACCATTAAACCGAGCTGCAAAGCCAAACCTGTGACCTGGGGGAGAATGGCGTTTCTGTAAGCGTGCTTAGTTAGGAGCTTCTCGCTCCCTCCGAGGGCCTCGAGATAGCGGACATAATCGGCCTCAAGCTCGTAGATAATCATGTTGCGCATCCCTATTGCCCAGCTGCCTATCATCACTATGAAAAGACTCAGGAACGGGAGTATCCAGTGCTTCAGGAAGCTCGCTATGAAATCACCCGAAAAGCTCGGAATGAGGTCCGGAGCGTAGGCCCCCTGGTACGGGAGCCAGCCTGCCCTGACACCCACAAAGTAAACCAACAGCATTGCAAACCAGAAGTAGGGCATGCTCGCGAGGAAGTAGAACAGGGGCATCGTGTATCTGTCATACCTCTTGTTCTTACCCGCTATTGCCCCAAGCCAGTTCCCAACTAACCAGCTGAGGGCTATGGCCGGGAGGAGGATGACAACATCATAGGGAAGGGCGTGCTTTATTAAATCTGTTACGGGGGCTTTGTAGAGTATGCTATAACCCAAATTTCCGTGGAAAAGGCTAACCCAGAAGTTTACAAACTGCTCCCAAAGGGGCTTGTCAAGCCCATACAGCTGGGAATAATACTTCATTAAAACCTCTTTCTCACCTGGGGCCAATCCGAGGTTTGAGCTGAGCATGGCCTCTATCGGGTTTCCAGGCATCAGCCTGGGACGGAGCCAGTTAAGGGTAACCGCGAACAGGAACGTTATGAGATACACGCCGGTTTTTCGAGCCAGGTACTTTTTGAACCCCATAGTGTTCCCTCCATTCGTTTATGGAAAAAGAGAGAAAAGGCCTTCAGCGGCGCTTCCTCATTAACAGGGGTATTGCGGCAAGGGCAACGATGAGAGCCGGTCCACAGATTCCACCGCCACCGCCGCTGGTCGTTGTGGAGCTGCCCGAAGTTGTGGTGGTTTCACCGCCTGAAGTGGTCGTGGTGGTCTGGGTTGGTGTGGCCGTTGACTCAACTCCGAGGAGAGCCAAGGCAGTACCCCATGTACCGAAGCCTGGCCAGAATATCGGGACACCGTACGGGTTCTTCTCGTTGGGCCAGTTCTTCCAGTAGGCCTGGTTTGCCTCGTAGAAGAGCGTTCCCATGTAGACGGGAACGGCCGGAACGTCCTCGAGCCATATCTTGGTGAGTTCCTTGAGGTAGTTGATCTGCTCGCTCTCAACTGGGGTGTGGGCGAGCTTGTCGAGGAGCTCATTGGCCTTATCGTTGTGGTAGTTGCCGAAGTTTGCTGCTCCCTTGTCGTCCTTGCTCTTGTAGTACATCAAGGCATAGTAGACGCTGTACGGGTCCGGCTTGAAGGTTCCGGCCCAGTGAAGTGCCAGGTCGAAGTCTCCGCTGTTGAGGTGGGCCATGAAGAAGTTGGTCCAGTCTCCCTTCTCTATCTCAACCTTTATGCCCACAGCTTTAAGCTGGTTGGCTATTATCTCACCGGCCTGGATCCAGTCTGAACAACCGGCACAGGTGTAGAACTTGAGGACGATGTCCTTGCCGTTGTACTCCCTTATGCCATCCCCGTTGGTGTCCTTGAGACCGAGCTGGTCGAGTATCTGGTTGGCCTTGGCAACATCACCGTACTTCCATCCGTACTGGTCTATGAGCTTCTTGACGCCTATCTTGTCCTTCCACGGGCCCATTATGGCACCGAGCGGGGTCTGATCCGGAACGTCGCTTATCGGGCCCTGGTTGACGATCTGGTACGGGTTGATGGCCATGGCTATGGCCCTTCTGAAGGCGGGCTGGTTCATTGGAGGCCTCTCGGTGTTGAAGTAGAGCACCACAGGAACGACCGGCGGGAAGTAGGGATACTTGTCGAGCCAGCTGACGATGTTGGGGTTCTTCTGTTTGGCCGAAACTATGTCCATGTAGTAGGTACCGACGTCAAGGTCACCCTTGATGAACATGTTAACTGCCTGGTCGTTTGAGCTGACGTAGAGCTGGACTATGTACTTGGCGGCCGGCTTCTTGAAGTACTTGTTGCCCCACCAGTCGTCGTTTCTCTCGAGGATTGACTTCTGCTGCTGAACGACTTCCTTGAGCTTGTAGGCACCAGAACCGACAAGATACTTCTTTTCGTCGCCAAGGAAGGTCATGGTCTTTATCTTGTTGGGGTCGAGGTTTTCGAATATGTGCTTCGGGACGATGAGGGTCGTGAAGAGGTTCTGGTTCCAAACCCAAACGTTTGGAGCGCCAGAGAAGAGGAACTGAACGGTCTTGTCGTCAACGACCTTTATCTCCCTGAGGCCCTCATACTTCTTGAGGCCCATCTTCTGGTAGAGTTCAAAGGAGAACTTCACGTCCTCAGCTGTTAACGGCTTTCCGTCCTGCCACTTAACACCGTCCCTGAGCTTGACCTGATAGGTAGTGCTGTCGATCCACTTGCCCTCAGCGGCAAGCCACGGGACGAGCTTGCTCTGCATGAAGTTCAACATGAAAAGAGGCTCAAAGACAAGGCCGTCGATGCCAATTATGTTGCCACCGCTGAAGGGATTGGCGTTGGTCGGTGGAGCACTGTTGGCAGTATAGATGGTTTCGTTCCTGGGCAGCGTTTCCGCCGCCATCCCAAGTCCGGCCCCAAAAAGACTGGCCAGGAAAAGGGCCACGATTCCAAATGCTAAGACTTTTCTCATAGGCACCACCATTATAAGGTTGGTCAGTTTTATAAGTTTCTCAGCATCTATATAAATCTTTCTGTATGGATGAACTCTCTTGGAATTAGGTGCACCTAAAAGTTCACCCGTGAGCCAGTTCCAACTGCATCATCGTAGAAGCATCCATCATAGCTACAAGAAAACAAAGTACACAACGCAACAACGTGCTAAAACTGCAATCCCAACGTTCCCCTCCGATGTTTGTGAAATGAATACATTTTACTTTCCCGAAAATTATAAAAGGAAAGAGATTTATAAAGCTTAGAGGTGAGATTATGCACCATAACGGTTTCGCCTGGGGTGTGGTTCAGTCCGCATTTCAATTTGAAATGGGAGACCCCATGAGAAGATTCCTCGATACTCGAACCGATTGGTGGTACTGGGTTCGTGACGTTTACAACATAAAAAACGACCTCGTCAGCGGGCATCTCCCCGAAGATGGAGTAAACAACTACGGGCTGTATGAAATAGACCATCACCTTGCCAAAAACCTCGGTCTTAACGCGTATCAGCTCACTATTGAGTGGAGCAGGATATTCCCCTGCCCAACGTATCACGTTGAAGTCGAGGAAGAGAGGGACGGATATGGCCTAATAAAAAGGATAAAGATAACGAGGGACACCATCGAGGAACTCGACGAATTGGCCAACCCAAGGGAAGTTGATCACTACAGGAGGGTCCTCTTCAACTTAAGGAAAATGGGGTTCCAGACTTTTGTGACCCTTAACCACCAAACCCAACCCATCTGGCTACACGATCCAATAGAGGTTAGAACAAACCCCAAAAAGGCAAAAGCCAGGGGATGGGTAGACGAGAGAGCAATAATAGAGTTCGCAAAGTTCTCGGCGTACGCGGCTTGGAAATTCGGCGAGTTAGTTGATTACTGGGCCACCTTTGATGAACCCATGGTTACAGCAGAACTCGGCTACCTCGCACCCTACGTGGGATGGCCTCCAGGAATCCTAAGTCCCTGGGCCGCGAAGAGGGTTATAATCAACCAGCTCGTAGGTCATGCAAGGGCCTATGACGCGATAAAGGCCTTTTCAGATAAGCCGGTTGGTATAATATTGAACATAATACCAGCCTACCCCAAGAACCCGAGTGATCCACGGGACGTGAAGGCAGCGGAAAACTACGATCTCTTCCACAACAGAATATTTCTTGAGGGTGTAAACGAGGGCAGGGTCGACCTGGAATTTGGAGAAAACTTTATCAGAATAGGGCATCTAGCGAGGAACGATTGGATAGGTAACAACTACTACACCCGCGAAGTTATAAAATACATCGAACCAAAATACGAAGAACTCAAGGTAATAAACTTTGTAGGAACGGAAGGTTACGGTTACTCCGCCGAACCCAACAGTATTTCGAAGGATAACAATCCCACCAGCGACTTCGGATGGGAGAGCTTTCCCCAAGGGATGTACGATTCAATCATGATCGCCGCGACCTATAAGAAGCCAGTGTTTATAACCGAAAACGGGGTGGCCGATTCAAGGGACTTACTCCGCCCGAGATATATAAAAGAGCACGTCGCCAAGATGTTTGAAGCCATTGAAGCCGGGGCTGACGTGAGGGGCTATTTCCACTGGGCCCTCACTGACAACTATGAATGGGCCATGGGTTTCAAGATAAGGTTTGGACTTTACGAGGTGGACCCGATAAGCAAACAGAGGATACCGAGGCCAAAGAGCGTTGAAACTTACAGAAAGGTGGTACGGGAGGGTCTTCCATGAAGACGATAGCGGTTGATGAGAGCACCTGGAAAAAGATAAGGCTACTAAAGGATAAACTCGACGCGAGATCCTATGATGAGGTTCTTCAAAAACTAATAGAGACCTGGCACCTCGTGGAGCTCGACAGGAAGGTGGAAGATATAGTAGTTGACGATGAGGAAGCGGAGGTTCTCCTCAGGGTTCTAAAGGAGAGGGATTGAGATGGCATTCCCGGACAGTATCTCCTTCGACGCGCTTGCCCTGGTTAAAATGCACACCGCGAGCAGAAGGAGGCTCTTGGAGGTTACCCTCGCCAAGTTTAACGTTTCAATATCCATCGTAGCAGTTTACAGATACCTCGTATCCAAGGCATACATCAACAGAAACGTGGAAACAGAAATGAAAGTCCTTAAAGAAATATATGAGATAATCCCACTTTCAGAGGATATAATAATCAACGCAGCCAACATCGAGGCAAAACTTCTTAAGAAGGGCATAAGGATGGACATGGACGACCTCCTAACGGGGGTTTCAGCAATAACGACAAGAACCCTCCTCGTGACTGCCGACCCAGGTCGTTACAGGCACCTCCTTGAGTTCGGTCTCGACGTTGTTGACCTCGAGAAATTCCTGAGGGAAGTGGAGAGAATAGTAGAGGAGGAGCTGAAAAAATAATCAAATCACATCATGGAATGGACATATGTGGAGAAAGATCCCGGGAACGAACCTTATTCCCTCCGCATACTTCATTCCGCCGAGTTTTCCGTAGTAGAGCGCGATGGTTCTGAGATAGGGCTCCCAGAGTTCCCAAATTTCCTCTGTGAATTGGCTCTCGTGGATTTTAACGGCCTTAAGCTTCAGCTCCATCACGTCGGTTATGTCCACAAAGTAATTGGGGCGGTGGGTATAGTAGAAACCAACCGCAGACACGCTGTGTGGTTCCAGGCCTATCATCAAGTCCGTCCTGTTGAAGTTAGGGAGACCCGAGAAACTCACCGCTTCAATGCCTAAGAATCCAGCCCTTCTGTGGTCCGGATGACTCTCATAAGGCATCCACGGGTCGGGCATGAGAACCATCTCTGGTTTCTCCTTCCGTATAAGACTTACTATCTCCTTCCTGGCCTCCCTGTCGTACGGCAACTCGGTGTCTCCAAAGTCGAGGGTGAGTACTTTTTTAACTCCAAGGAGTTCCGAGCTCTTCCTTTCCTCGATTAACCGTGTAAGTGCGAGTTCATGTCGCAATACGCTCTCATCGGTAGTTCCCATCGATCCGTCGGTTAGGAGGAGATAAACTACATCTATTCCAGAGTCGGCGAGCTTCTTTATAGTGCCCCCAAGGGCAATGACACAGTCGTCGGGATGCGGTTCTATGCAGAGTACCTTCTTAACATCCCTGAAGGGGTCCGTTACTTTGAAGTCGAGCTTCTCAAGGAGGGCTTCAAAGGCATCCTCAAATCTGTCGAACTCCTCGAAGGCCAACCTCATCACCAGGGTTATAAAATCCTACAATTTTATAATGTTTTTGGTTGGGGTTTAGGGGCCCCAAGAACCCTCCTACCATTAGAGATCCACCAAGGTTTTGAAGAATGTTTGACATTATGAGCAAAAATGACCCTTTTACAAAAATAGTGTTCAATGTAAATTTAGCAACAGTTATAAACAATGAAGTACATAATATCATTGACAACCCCTGAGGTGTCGTGGATGAATGGTAGGAGAGTTTCACTACTATTAGTAGTACTGATGGTGCTCTCGATGGCACCATCAATGGGCTGGCCATGGGTGTCCGGTGCAACGGCAGTTCAACTGGACGGCCAGGCCATAGCATGGGACCTCGTCAACCTGACGTGGAGTCCCTACGACGGGGCAAAGGCATACGAAATCTACAGGAGCACCGACCCAGCTGTGCTGATAAGTCCCAGCCACCTGATAGTGACGGTGAACTGGAGCAGCTATCCCCAATACGAGCCAGGGAAGGTCTACAACCAGGGCGATATGGTGGAGTACAACGGGAAGATATGGAAGGCCAAGTACTGGACTCAGAGCACCCCCGGTGGGGACGCATGGGAGTTGGTTGGCGATTCGATCCCAACCACGAACTACCTCGACCAGTACAACCTCCAGGCCAACACCACATACTACTACGCAGTCGTTCCCGTGCTCGCCGATGGTAGCAAGGGTACCCCCTCAAACACACTTATAATAACCACTCCACTCCAGCCATACAGGGTGGTGGTTTACTACATCTCATGGGGACGCTACGCCAGGAAGTTCTACGTGAGCGACATCCCCTGGGAGAAAGTCACCCACATCATGTACGCCTTCCTCGACCTAACGGAGAACGGAACGGTGACCTTCTTCGACAGCTACGCCGATCCTCTGAACCTTGAGGACATGAAGAAGTACAAGCAGAAGTATCCGGCAGTTAAGGTCCTCGTGTCAGTTGGCGGCTGGACGCTGAGCAAGTACTTCTCACCGGTGGCTGCCGACCCTGCAAAGAGACAGCGCTTTGCCGAGAGCGTCATAAAGATAATAAGGAAATACGACCTCGACGGCGTTGACATCGACTGGGAGTATCCGGGCGGTGGAGGAAAGGAGGGTAACTACGAAAGCCCCGATGATGGAAAGAACTTCGTTCTCCTCATGAAGGACCTAAGGGAAGCTCTCGACAGAGCCGGACAGGAGGACAGGAAACACTACCTCCTGACCGCTGCGGTAGCAGCCGACCCCGTTAAGGCCTCCCGCATCAACTGGAGCGAGGCGAGCAAGTATATGGACTTCATCGACGTCATGACCTACGACTACCACGGGGCATGGGACAGCATAACCGGCCACAACGCGCCGCTCTACGCAGATCCGAACGCCCCCTACACTGACCCCAACATCAAGTGGAACTTCAACGTGAACGCCTCAATACAGTGGTACATCCACCACGTTCCAGATAAGACGAAGGTCGTCCTTGGACTGCCCTTCTACAGCAGGAGCTTTGCAAACGTTCCACCCGAGAACAACGGTCTCTACCAGCCCTTCAGTGGCACCCCTGACGGAACGTGGGGGCCGGCCTACGAGACCTACGGCGTCATGGACTACTGGGATGTGGCGGAGAAGAACCAGAGCTCGGACTACAACTACCACTGGGATCCCGTAGCCATGGTGGCCTGGCTGTACTCACCGACGAAGAAGGTGTTCATAACCTTTGACGACCCGAGGGCCATAGGCATAAAGGTGGACTACGCCCTCAAGAACGGCATAGGCGGTGTAATGGCCTGGGAGATAACCGCAGACAGGAAGCCCGGAACAGACAGCCACCCGCTCCTCGACACCGTGCTGAACCACCTCGGAGAGGAGCCACCCGCATGGATACCCGACACCTACTACATCGGAGCGACGGCGCCAGCTAACTTAACGGTCCCGGAGCCGAGTTACGACAACTCCACCTCAGGTGGAAGCGGGAACGTGCCAGGTAATGAAACGAACGGAACTTCGGGGAACGTTACGGGCAATCAAACGAGCGGTAACGAGACTTCCGGTGGGGGAGGT
>JALSNG010000016.1 GCA_026987155.1 Thermococcus sp.
TTACGGGAAGTATGCTGATCTCGAGAGGATTGCTGCCCTTAATCCTGACCTTATTCTTGCTGACGGTTACTCCCTTCCAATCCTTAAGAGCCTTGAGAAGATAGCACCAGTAGTCATAGTGGACCCCCAAGGTCTCAAGGACATTCCAAGAGCGCTTGAATTGCTTGGAAAAATATTCAACGCTCAGAATTCTGCGGAGAAGGCTATAGATGAGTTTGACTCAAAAGTGAAGGCAATAAGTTCTGCAGTTGAAGGGTCCCCACGTCTCAGCGTCTTCTACGTCGTGTGGAATGATCCCCTTATGACAGCAGGAGGAGGAACCTTCATCAGTGACGTCATAAATCTTGCCGGTGGGAAGAACATCTTCAACGACACTCCGGGGTGGCCCTCCGTGAGCGTTGAGCAGGTTCTCAAGAGGAATCCTGACGTGATAATCCTAACGCCGCACTGTGGAATGAAGGTGCAGGATGTTTATAATAGCCCACTGGGGAGCACTAAGGCTGCGAAGGATGGGAGGATTTATCTGATTGAGAACGAGAACGACCTAATACACCCCAGTCCCAGGGTTGTCCGTGGACTCGAAGAAGTGGCTCGTCTTCTCCATCCCAATGCATTCAGCGTCAGTTACCCCATCACCGTGGTGGATTTTGCCAACAGGACCGTCAGGATAGAGAAGGAACCCCAGAGGATAGTCTCCCTCGCCCCGAGCATAACGGAGACTCTCTTTTACATTGGGGCAGGGAATAAACTTGTGGGTGTTACAAAGTGGGCGGATTTCCCGCCGGCCGTTGAGAACATAACCCGGGTGGGTGGTTACGGGAAGTATGCTGATCTCGAGAGGATTGCTGCCCTTAATCCTGACCTTATTCTTGCTGACGGTTACTCCCTTCCAATCCTTAAGAGCCTTGAGAAGATAGCACCAGTAGTCATAGTGGACCCCAAGAACATTGAAGGGATCTACAGGGAGGTTGAGTTGCTGGGCAGGGTAACCAATCGGGAAGAAGGGGCGAGGATGGTAGTGGCGGAGATGAAAGCCAGGGTTTCCTACGTCAGGTCCATGGTGTCCAACGTTAGCCCGGTGAAGGTGTTCTTCCTCCTCAGCTACTACAACGGCTACTGGACCGCCGGTAATGGAACTTTTATCAATGACCTCATACGGCTCGCAGGAGGGGAGAACATCTTCAACGACGTCAGCGGATGGGGAATGGCAAGCGAGGAACAGATAGTGGCGAGGAATCCAGAAGTCATAATAATCTCTCCAAACTCCGGCGTTAGGCCTGAAGATCTCTGCAGGGGGCCGTTGGCTTCAGTGGAGGCCGTGAAGAGGGGCAGGGTCTACTTCCTTAGCGACGAAAACATCGTGGTCAGGCCGGGACCAAGGATAGTAAACGGCCTTGAGGAGATAGCGGAGCTTCTACACCCGGAGGTGTTCAAGTACACTCCACATCCCCTCTCCTGCGCTCTTTCGAATTCAACGGTGAATTCCAGTGGGTAGGGGAAGAATTTAAAACCTTTCCTTCTTTTTTTATCCTGGTGGTGTAATGGAAAAGAAAACCCTTTACAGGCTTCTGCTCCCGCTCGTGCTCCTCCTGACCATCGTTTATACCCTTGGGATAATGGGGGTTGTATCCTTCGAGTGGAGCTATTACATAACGATATTCATGATATTCCTCTTTTTTGCTCTCAAACTCTTCAATAGAGCCTCCTGAGTTCTTCCACCGATAGGTATGTAAACAGCATCGAGAGGAGGACCGTCACAAGAAGGTCGTAAATAGGATTGATTACGTCGTAGTATCCGAGCATCGCGTACCTCATCCCATCGACGGCATACGTCATGGGTGTTATTAGGCCCACCACGATGAACCAGTGCGGGAACAGTAACAGAGAAACTATTGCGCCGCTTGTGAAGATCATCGGGAGCCGTATGAGGTTTAACCAGGTCATTGCGTTTATAGGGTTCTCGACCCTGAGGGATACCCAGAGGGCAAGGCCTGAGAAGGCTGTCCCGGACACGAACATGAAGGTAATTAAAAGCAGGGGATTCCATACCCTGTAAGCCATGAACAGCCTTAGAATGAGAAAGCTCACCGCTCCAACGAAGAGGCCGAAGAGGGTCCCCACGAGGATTTTTGCCCCAACTATCTCAACCCTCTTTACCGGTGCAACGAGAAGCCTTTCAAACGTTCTGAGGCGTCTTTCAAAGATAATCGATGAAGACACGAAGGAAGTGGTTCCAAAGAGGATTGAAATGCTCATCAACCCCGGCGCCAGATGATCAACGTCTCCAAAGCGCACCGCGAATGCCAGGGTAAAAACCAGGGGGAAGATGATACCCCAGCTTATGGAACCTGGCTTTAAAATGTATTCTTTAAGCTCCTTTTCCGCTATGACGAGAATCTTCAAAGGGGGCACCCCCCACAGGAACACCCATTTCTCTCCGTCAGCTCCACGAAAACGTCTTCAATGGTTGGTAGCTCAGTTGAAATACGTTTAACTTTAAAGCCGAGTCTCATTTTGAGGTCAAAAAGCTCCTCCAAGAACTCGTCCACGTCTTCCACTGTCACGACTATGAAGCCCTCATCAAAGGTGGGGGAGTAAGCCTCGATTTCATTGATTAGCTTTGAAGTTATGGGCTCCACCAAAAGTTTTACCACCATCCCCTTTCCCATCAGTTCCTTCAACTCCCTGCCTTTCCCTTCTGCGATTATCTTTCCCTCCTTTATGATTCCTATGCGATGGGGGAGGCTCTCGGCATCAATCATGTTGTGGGTTGTTATGAACACAGTGATGCCCTCCTTGTTGAGGAGGCGGATCAGGTTTCTTACGTTCCTGGCGGAGCTGACATCGAGGGCTGTGGTGGGTTCGTCCATGAACAGGACTTCCGGTCTGTGGACAAGGGCGGCAGCTATCGTCGTCCGTCTTTTGAATCCCGAACTAAGTTTTCCGAATTTTTTGTTTGCGGGAAGGTCAAATTCTCTGATGAGTTCCCTTACTCTCTCAATGGGAGCGTTGTAAAGTCTCGCAGCAAAGAGGAGGTTTTCCTCCACCGTTAGTTCGTCGTAGAGGTTTGACACGTCTGGAACGAGTCCAATAGACCTCTTTACGAGAAGGGGTTCTTCTCTGACGCTGTATCCGTTCACCCATGCGTTTCCAGAGGTTATTTGAGTCAACGTTGTTAGCATTCTCACTGTAGTGGTCTTACCTGCCCCGTTGGGCCCAAGAAGTCCGTAGATCTCTCCACGTTTTACTGTGAGGTTTATTCCGTCCACTGCAGTAAAATCCCCGTACCTTTTTGTTAGACCTTCTGCCACTACTGCCCCCTCTTCCACAGGAGCACCCCCAGGAACGCGATAATTGCTATGAGAATGACCCCGGTGTAGATGTTAAAGGTTATGCTACCCCCTTCTTTAAGGTGCCTTCTCTGGTATGTTTTCCCGGAGAGTGACCATGCGGTTATGTTGCTGTAACAGTTCTGAACGTCGTGGGAGCCGTACTCGGTGAGGAAGTAGCCCTTCGGGGAAAATGCCACGTGGTAAACTGTTCCGTTGAACTTCTTGAACCAGACAACGCTTCCGTTTGGGGCAATAAGCTGGGCGATTCTTCCGCCTGAAACTATGGTGTACCCTCCTAAGGTCCCTACGTCGTTGGCGTACATTGCGAGGGGAGAAGAATACACCACCCTACCTGAGTTGATCGATATCAGAACCACCTTTCCTGTCATTCCTGCCACTGCGATGTTCTCTCCATCGCTTTCGATTTTCCTTACGTATCTGCTGAAATTAACACTCCAGAGCACGTTTTTGTTGGGGCCTATGAGCTCTACTGTTGCCCAGTTTTCGGATTTGGGAACTATTAAAATCCCCACTCCACGGTTCGTGGGGATTACATCCCTAACGTCACCCGTGACTTCAAGGGTCCATCTTTCACTGCCGGAGGTTTGAAATGCCACAATTCTCCCTGTGGAACCCGCAAGGACAGTGTCGTTTTTGATGGACACCTTCCAGACGTAATCTCCAACTTTTTTCTTCCAGGAGAGTTTCCCGTCTTTGAAGAAATACGTGTAGCCGGAGGCATCTCCTGCGGCGGCCCATCTCCCATCCTTTGAAACCGCGACACTAACGACGTTGTCCGCCGTCCTGTATTCCCATAGGAGCTTTCCTGATGAGGAAAACGCCTGAACCCAATTTCCCTCAGTCCCAATAAGGACCACGTTGTTATCGGAGAGGGCCGTGGAGTAGGCTATTCCCCTTGTGGGGGCTTTCATGAGAAGAGTTCCGTTGGGGGAGAGGAGTTCAGCGTAGTAGCCAAAGGCAAGGGAGATGTAGCCTTCGTCGTTGATTGACAGCGAAAAGACGGCACATTCATCGGTGTAGCTCCAGAGGTGGGTGGGCGATAGGGCGAGGGAGTAGGGAGCAAGGAGGAAAAGGATGGAAATCACCATCAACCGCTTCATCTTATACACCCATCCGAGGATGGGAGAGAGGACTAAAAGGCTTTTGGTTCGAGTTCCTATCGGTTTTTGGTGTTGAAATTGCTCTTTACTTTTCCCGTTTACCCCACAGGGGTCTCCTTGCAGGGGAAGTAAACTTTCCCAACGAAGCCGTCTCCGGAGGGCCCCACAATATGGATTGAGCCTACTGAATATCTGTAGATTATCAGGACATTGTTATTCTTAACCCTGCAGGCCGAGGGGAGCACGTAGGTACCGTTTTTGAACTCCACCCTTGGGGCGTTGGCGATCTGGATTGGCTCATCAAATTTTATCGTGACGTTGAACACCTCTTTCCAGAGTTCCAGAGTATCCTCAGACCAGCCGAGGGGCCTAACGATGTAGTGCGTTCCGTTCTCTTCAACCTCGTAGTTAACGCTCATTTCAATGAGCTTTCTTGGCTTTCCTGAAACCTTGATGTTTGCAAACGTTATTGATCCGTTCTTTAACCACAGGGTCACCGAAGTCATTCCATTGGTATCGTTGAAGGTGTAGTATGGTAGGAGGTACGCATCCTTTGAAAGCTTGAACGCTGAGACGTTGAGAACATCTGGGCCGGCTTTTATCAGAACCACAGGGTAGGAGTAGTTAACGGTGACGTGGC
The DNA here is from genome assembly GCA_026987155.1 of Thermococcus sp. Lineage (GTDB taxonomy): Archaea > Methanobacteriota_B > Thermococci > Thermococcales > Thermococcaceae > Thermococcus. Next base: position 5,094 of record JALSNG010000016.1, read on the forward strand.
GATAGCCGATGAAGTTTGCGCTTATGTTAACGGTGAGGGCAGTTACGTTAATGGGAGCCTTCAAAGGGCCGTAGGTAACGTTAATGGAGAATCCAGGGGAAGTGGTTCCCGTTTCCAAATTGACAAGACAGCCGGCAGAAAAAACAACAATAGCAATGAGGAGCAGAATTCTCTTCTCCATGGGAGCTCTCCTCCGTTTTAGCCCTTGGACAGTTGTAACTACCAACTGGAGTATATAAGAGTTTTGGTAAAAGTTCATAAACCCCCGGGGAGACCTTGGGATTGGGCAACATGAGAACGCTCATCCTAGCACTCGGCAACGAGCTGATGAAGGACGATGGAATCGGACTGAAAGCTGGAAGAATACTCGGGGAGAAGGGATACAACGTCCTCAACGTTGGCACGGACATCTTCAGGCTTTCGAGCCATTACAACGGCGAGGAGAGGCTGATAATCATCGACGCAATCCTGAGCGAGAAGTTCCGGCCGGGCGAGATAATCCACTTGAGGGGCGGGGAGGTCTTCGAGAAGCTGAAGGGGGAGATAAGGAGCGCTCACTTCATGGGGGCGATTGACGGACTTAGGCTCCTTATGGCCATGGATGAACGCCTCGCCAAGGCGGATATACATTTCCTTGGAATAGTTGCCAAGGAGATAGACCTCGGAACCGGGCTCACCGAGGAAGTTGAAAAGGCATTGCCAAGGGTCGTCGAGCTGGTTGAGGGACTGTGCAAAGAATGAATTAAATACTTGAAGAATTGAATAGCCGAGGGGCTCACATGCCCCCGCTGACCGCTAACTCGATTATCTTCCTTATCTCCACAAGGAACTCCATCGGAATGTCCTTGAGCATCGGCTCTAAGAAACCTTTGACTATGAGTTGGGTCGCTTTTTCCTCGTCCAGTCCACGGCTCATGAGGTAGAAGAGCTCCTCCTCGCGTATCTTGCCGATGGCTGCTTCGTGGCTGAGCTGGGCGTCATCTACTTTGCTTATCAATCCGGGGTAGGTTTCCATCGTGGCCTTATCGCTCATCAGCAATGCATCACAGCTTATGTGTCCCCTGGTCTTCTCAGCTTCCGCCTGGATTATTCCCCTCGTTATTACAGTGCTCTCGTCCATTATAACCGCTTTGCTCGCGTTTATCCCCCCTGCACCTTTACCCTGGAGGTACATCCTTCCGCCTAAGTCAACGTAGAAGTCCTTCTGGCCGAGTAGAATGCCGTTCAGCTCGACGTAGCCGTTCTCATCAACCCAGTACCTCGGGTCGCCTATGTTGCTCTTTCCTGAACCCAGGGTAACGGTTGTGTTGATGAACCTCGCGCCCTTGCCTATCTTCGCCCTCGTCATCGGCCTCGTGTGGACGTATTCAGGCCAGTTCTGTAAAACGGTGAGCTGCCCCTTTGCCCCCTCGTGGAAATAAGCTTCGGTCATGTCGAGGTGGAGGGAGTGCTTTAGCAGAATCGGTGCCGTACAACCCTCGATGAGGTGGAACTCGGTGTTCTTCTCGGCCACTATGATTATGTGTGGTGCCTGGGCCAAGGCGCTCTCCTGGATGAGGAAGAACAGGTGCAGCGGGAAGGGAACCTTGAGACCCTCCTTGACGTGGAGGAAGATTCCGCCGTTCCACACTGCCGTGTGATAAGCCGTCAGCTTGCTCTCGTCAACGCGGAACAGCTTTAGGAAGTGTTCCTTCACTACGTCCGGGTACCTTCTGACGGCTTCCTCCGTTGGGAGGACAGTTAGACCCTTTTTCTCCCACTCTTTCAGGAACTCGTTGTATATCACCCCTGTGTCGGTCTGAACAGCTAAACCGGCTATGTACTTCTGCTCTACCTCGGAAATGCCGAGCCTGTCGAGCAATGCTTTCATCTCTGGTGGTAGGTCATCGATGCTCTCTATGTGCTCTGGAACGCCCTCTATCTCGGGCTTCGCTATGAAGTGGAGCAGCTCCTCCTCGCTGATTACCGGATCCCTGTGAGGAGCTTTCTCAAAGGCCTCCAAAGCCCTGTACCTTATCCTCGTCATCCACTCCGGCTCTCTGTTCCTCTTTGAAAGCTCTTCAATCTGGTTCTCGATTATTGCCTTGGCATCTTTGATCGTTATCGTTTCAGTCATTCTCCCACCTCCTCAAAGATTCCGCCAAAACCTTCCCTGTCTATCCTCTCCACAAGTTCTCCGCCACCGGTTCTCACGATTCTGCCGTCCTTCATGACGTGAACCCTGATGTCCCCCTTGTCTATGTGCTCGAGGATTCTGCCGTAGTGGGTAATCAGGAGTATCGCGGTTCCCTTCCTGTGAAGCTCCTCTATCTTCCTGCTGATGACGCTCAGGGAATCAACGTCCACACCGCTGTCCGGTTCATCTAAGATGAGGAGCTTCGGCCCTATCAGAACAGCCTGAAGCAGCTCAAGCCTCTTCCTTTCGCCGCCGGAGAAGCCAACGTTAACGTAGCGGTGCAGGTCCTCCTCCTTGAACCAAAGTTCCCCGGCCTTCTTTACGATTAAATCGTAGGCCTCAACGGGGTCGAGACCTTTAAGTTCAACGAGAACTTGCTGGAGGAACTCGATTATCTTTACTCCCTCCACCTCCGGTGGAACCTGAAAAGCTAAGAGGATTCCCTTCTTGGCCCTCTCGTCCGGGCCAAGCTCTGTAATATCTTCCCCGTCGAAGGTTATTCTGCCCCTCGTTACCTCGTACCTGGGATGACCCGCTACCGTTAACGCCAGGGTTGACTTTCCTGAGCCGTTGGGCCCCATGACCACGTGGAACTCTCCCTCATTGATTTCCAGGTCCACCCCCCTCAGGATGTCCTTGTCTTCAACGTTCACATGAAGGTTCTCAACTTTGAGCATTAGCTCACCTCCGTGGGTAACGTGGATGGGACGTTTTTTAAGCATTGCTGGACAGTGATGTGAAATAGAAGAGAAGAACTCAGCGGGAAAGTGGAAGGGCCTCCCTTATGCGGGATATCAGGCTCTCTTTCTTTTCCCCCTCTTCGAGTGCCACTTCAAGAACTTGGTCTATGGTTTCGACCGGAACTATCCGTATTTTCTCGGCCTTGTCAGGGCTCAGGAAGACGTCTTTTTCGTTGGACTTTGGAATTATGACGGTTTTCATTCCTGCCTCGATAGCAGCTTCGATCTTCGGCGTTGCCCCGCCTATTGGTAAAACTTCCCCGCGAACACTTAGCGAGCCGGTCATTGCAACGTCCTGCTTTATAGGTATCTCCTCAAGGGCAGAGATGACTGCAGTTGCAACGCTTATGCTTGCTGAATCGCCTTCTACTCCCTCGTACGTTTGAAGGAACTGAACGTGGATGTCGTATCTGCTGATGTCCTCTCCCTTGTACCTCTTTATTATCGCCGAGACGTTCTGGACGGCTTCCTTTGCTATCTCTCCGAGCTTCCCGGTGACGATAATCTTGCCCTCCTCTTTGCTTGCGGCTGGAGCCACAACTGCCTCAATCGGGAGCACTATACCGCTTTGCTCGCCGATTACAGCGAGCCCGTTGACGCGACCTATTTCGCCCCCTTCGCTCTTTATAACTTGGTACTCCTTCTTCCTCTCAATGTACCAGTCCGCGAGCTGTTTTTCGAGGGGTTTGGCCATGTGCATGGCCTCAAGGACATCCTCGCGTTCCACGTACTTCTTGCCCTTCTTGACAGCTACATCGCCGGCCGCCCTGACGATACCACCGAGGTCCCTCAAACGGAGCGTGAGGTGGCCTTTCCTTCCGGCTCTCTTCTGGGCTTCCCTGACTATCTCCTCCACGGCCTCTTTCGTGAAGTGGGGTATCTTCCCGTCCCTCTTAACCTCCTGGGCGACGAACTGGACGAGTTTTTTTCTGTTTTCTATGGTGTCTGGCATGGTTGTGCGCATGTAGACTTCGTAACCGTACCCCCTGATTCTCGAACGCAGTGCCGGGTGCATCTTGTCAACTGTGTCAAGGTTTCCAGCAGCGACGAGGATGAAGTCACAGGGAACCGGTTCCGTTCGCACCATGGCTCCGCTCGACATCTCGCTCTGACCCGTTATCGGGAACTTCTTTTCCTGCATTGCAGTGAGAAGGCTCTGCTGCATTTTGAGGCTGAGGGTAGCAACCTCATCGATGAACAGGACACCCCTGTGGGCTCGGTGTATCATGCCCGGCTCAACACGTTCGTGGGCGGGCGTTCCTAATCCGCCACTCTGGAACGGGTCGTGCCTAACATCGCCGAGCAACGCTCCGGCGTGTGCTCCGGTGGCGTCAACGAACGGGGCCTTTGTCCTTCCGCAGTTGTCTATGAGGAGCTTTGGGACAAGAACCCCCGCCTTAAGACGCATGTTCGATAGGGCCATTATTGTCAGGATTATCACGAAAAGGCCCATGAGAAGCGTTGTGGCGCCGGGCTGCATGAAGAAGGCAATCATCACGGTGAATATGACCAGGAGGAGGATGTACGACTTTATGCTTTCCTGGCTCTTAGCCTTTTCCCTGTATTTCTCCACTATTCTCTTTCCCTGGCATGCAGGAACCGTTTTTATCTTGGGCATGTTCTCGTCTTCTGGATTTGGAAAGACGAGGATGTCCTCCAAATTTTCAGTGGGAAGAAGCTCGGCCATCGCCTGTCCGAGCATTGATTTCCCGGTTCCCGGTTCTCCGATGAGGAGAACGTGCCTCTTCTGGTTTGCTGCGGTTTTTATTATCTCTACTGCATGCTCCTGCCCGATTACTTGGTCGATGAGCTTCTCTGGAACTTGGATTTCTTCAGTGCTTTCAAATTCTATTCCCAACTCCAACTTTTCTCCATACTCGCGCTCTTTTGGCCCGTTAACGTCTTTTTCCTCGCCCATAACGATTACCCCTCTTCCCTCTACCCTTTGATAGGGTGGCGGATTTATAACTTTTTTGAGGGCGGAAAAAGCTTAATAGGAGTTGACCCCATAGGTCTTTGGAGGGAGATCATGAGGGTGGAGGATCACATAATGTTCACTGCCGTCCACGGGGACTGGAGGGTAGGTGAAAAACTAACTGAAATGGAAGACAGGAGGATAGCCCATTTCCTTTCCTTGGTTTCTAACACGGTTGGTGCCAAGGTTCCTGATTATTTAACAGAGGTCATGGACGTCGGTGCAATACGGGAGCTTGCCAGGGATTTTGACGACAAGGATGTGGGCAACGCCGTTGTGCTCCTTAAGTCGCCTGGAACATCGAGAAAGCTGGGTCAGTTTGTTCATGAGAATGATAAGAAGCTGAAGAAGCTCCTCGTTGACGTGGCCAAGGCACTCCTCGTTAGGGAGGTTCTCTCGTCGAAGCTTCAGATTACCTATCCTGAGGGAGTTCTCACCGAGCTGAAGGTTGAGCCTCCGTTTGAGGAGGAGCACGTTAACTTCACGGCCAAGCACGGTAGGTGGATAGCCGTCAGGAGGCTCATCATTGATGAGAAAACCCCAATGGCTGATGTTGCGAGGCTTCTCTCGGCAATAAACGAGAGTCTAACTCTCAAACTCCCTGCCTATGCGGGTATTGATGTAAATGGGATCGAAGGGTACTTTTCCGACTTCAAAAAGGTGAAGAAGGGGGATATCCCAAAGGTTGTGGGGAGGTGCCTTGAGTTTCCAGCGGAGGAATACGCACCATCTGAATTCGTGGAACACGCGAGGGTGTATGCCCTCAGGGTGGCCCTTGACAAAATAGGGCTTCCCCTCGATTTCCCCGCGAAAAGCCTGGAGAAATACCTCGAAAAGAAATGATGAAGCCGGACGTCTGAGGTGACGATGAAGAGTCTTCGCTTCGCTGATTTGAGGTGATACCATGAAGAGGGTTGTGTTCACCGAAAGGGCTCCTGCGCCGATAGGCCCCTACAGTCAGGCGGTCGTTGCGGAGGGAAGGTTCCTCTTTGTTTCAGGCCAGATCCCCATAGATCCATCAACCGGAGAACTCGTCTCCGGCTCGATAGAGGATCAAGCTGACCGTGCCATCAGGAACCTCCTTGAGATCGTTAAGGCAGCGGGAGGGGATGAGGGGAGCATCGTTAAGGTGACCGTGTACCTTCGGGACATTGGCCAGTACTCCCGCTTCAACGAAGTTTATCAGAGGTATTTTTCCACTTCAAAACCCGCCCGTGCCGTTGTAGAAGTCTCCAACCTTCCAAGGGGAGTGGACGTTGAGATTGAAGCGGTGGCCGTTCTTTGACCACATCTTGGTGGGACCCATGGACATTGTGCGCATAAGGAGGGAGCTCCTTGATTACCTCCTTCAACTTGCGAGGGATTTCTACCCAAACGAATTTGCCGGATTTCTGCGGGAGAGGAACGGTGTCTTCGAGGAGGTTCTCATAGCCCCCGACCCGCATTTTGGAAGGAATTCAGCTTTCTTTAATACTTGGATGCTTCCGATGGATGACTCCATTATGGGCACTGTTCACTCGCATCCTGGGCCGAATCCGTGGCCTTCCCGCGCTGATCTCCACTTCTTTTCAAAGTTCGGGGGCGTTCACTTCATAATAGCCTATCCATTCGAAGAGGGATCGGTTCGGGCTTACTCAAGTGATGGGTCACCTATTCCGTTTGAAGTGTTGGATTAATTCATGTGAAAACTTTTAAGGTTAAACGTTGAATCTTTTAGGGTGATACGCGTGAAGCTGGCGGAACTTTTGGAAACCTTGGATGAGAGGCAGAGGAAGACCGTTCTCAGAAGCTACGAGAGGGAGGGCATTCCCAACTTGGACCTTGAGCTTGAAACGTCTGTGGACAGAGAAGTTTTAGAGTTCCTGAGGGCGATATCAAACCCCCTCAGATTCCAGATCCTGAAGCTCCTCAGCAGGGGGTGGCTCTGCGTCTGCATAATTTCCGGACTCCTCAATAGGGACCAGACGCTGATAAGCCATCACCTACGAACCCTGAGGGAAGCGGGATTAATCCTTGAGAAGAAAGTGGGAAAGATGCACTTTTACAGGACCGACCTGGAGAAATTTGAGGGATATCTTGAAAAAGTCAAATCGGAGATACTGTGAGGGATTTTGATGAACGAAGTGCAACTTAAAGTTGATGAACTGGTCTCCAGGTTCGGTGGCTACTGGACCCCTTTTGAAATGCTGGCTGCGGTTGTGGAAGAACTTGGGGAGTTAGCAGACGTTCTCCTGCGGCTCGAAGGCCCCAAGGGTTCTGCATCACAGAAGGAGCTGGAGATGGAGCTGGGTGACGTGATGTTTGCCCTCGCTTGTATTGCCAACAGCTACGACATTGACTTGATAAAAGCTTTAGAGGCCAGTATTGAAAAGTATAAATCGCGTGATGGCAATAGATGGAAAAGCAGTGTTACTTAGTTGAGTAAATGTTACATCTGGTTCTTACTTTTTTCGAAAGTTTCGCAACATGGGGGTATTAAATCTTTCCAAAAAGTGTCGATTTTCAGAAAAAAGGGAAAAAGCTTTTATAGGGAAATTCCTTCTATTTGAGTATACTACCAAGCTTTGAAAAATTTACAAGGAGGGAAATGCCTTGGCAAGGGGAATATCCGAGATTGATTTAAGGATATTAAAGCTCCTCTCTAAGGATGCACGCCTTACCTACAAAGAACTTGCGGAGATCCTCGGGACCACACGTCAGAGGGTCTCCAGGAGGATGGATAGACTTGAAAGGGCCGGGATAGTCAAAAAATATACTGTCATCCCGGATTATGAGGCCCTTGGGTACAGCCACGTTGTTTTGGGTATAACCCTCCGGCCGAGCGTGGATATAGATGAAGTCGTGGAGGGACTGAAGGGCATTGACGAGATCAAGATAATAGAGCGGGCTATAGGCGCTCACAATCTCATCCTGCACGTGATAGGCCCAAAAGACATGAAGGAACTTGAAAAAATAATTTCAAGGATATCCAAGCAGATGCCTGGTCTCGAAAAGATGGACATAACCTTCGTGACGGATACCGTCAAGTTTGAGACCCTTTGATTCTAATCTCTTTTACTACTTTCGTCGTTTGACGAGAGAAAGAATAATAAAGCTTCTTTGAAGGAAGGGGTAGGGGTCAGCTATGTGGGAGAGAGTCGCGGTTGACGTTGCAGTGATGTCAGTGCTCGGGCTCGGTGCCTATTGGGCCAGGGCTCTCGATGGAAAGGGGTCCATGGTGGCGGCTCTCGTGGGCCTTGCGGTTGTTGAGTTCGGCGGTCTTTACCCCTTCTTGGCAATGCTAAGTTTTGTGATTCTCGGTGTTCTTGCAACCAGGTATCGTTTCTCTGAAAAGGCGAGGCTTGGAGTTGCCCAGAGTGGGAACGGTGTTAGGAGCTGGGGGAACGTCCTCGGAAACGGTCTTCCTGCGGTAATTTTTCTCGCCGTTGAATACCTGCTCCATCTTGATGTATTCTGGGCGGCGAGTTTTGCAGCCATAGCTACCGCCAACGGGGATACCCTTGCAAGTGAGCTCGGCAAGGTCTTTGGGAGGACTCCCCGACTGATTACAACACTCAGACCAGTTGAACCCGGAACCAACGGAGCGATCTCACTGGAGGGGGAAGTGTTTGCACTCATCGGAGCCACGGTGGTTGCTCTCTTTGCCCTACCGCTAACAACGAAAATGGAAGTGATGCTCTTGGCAGTGATTCTCGGTGGAGTCATTGGCGTCAATTTGGACAGCTTTATCGGGGCCACTCTTGAGAAAGAGGGCATAACCGACAACAACTCGACCAATTTTCTTGCTTCCCTCCTCGGCGGTTTTGCCGGTGCAGGTATCTTCTACCTCCTCGGAGGAGTGTGAATTTGAAACCTATGGGAAAATCTTCGGCGGATGATGACTACGGCGGATTTCCGAGCGGTGAGGACGACCTTAGGGTCTGACGTCCCTTCAAATATAATTCAAAAGAATAAAAACTCATGCTTTGTCTTCCCTTTCCCTGAGGTACCCCTCGTAAACCTCCCAGAGTGAAACGAGGGTAGCCGGAATGCCGTGTTCAGTGGCAAACGTCATGTACGGTGCGAGGTCAACCACATAGTCGGCAAAACGGAAAAGACCGCGCGGGATGCCTTCCCGTGAGCCGATGAAGATCACAATTTCCTTAGCGTAGAACATGTCCCTCGCGAGCCTCTCTTTCACCCCTGTTAACGTCGACCCCTTAGGGTCTGTGATGATGAGCAGTCTCTTCGGTCTCCTCTTATCCCTAACGACTTGGTAGAGGTCCCACACCGAAACGGGAACCCTTTCAACCTTCCATGGGTAAGCCTCGCGCTGTATCTGGTGCCTGCTCTCCTGCCCGATTTTCACACCTTTTATGAACTCCGCCAGTTCAAAGGCGTTCATCTTCTCTTTGGGGGCTACGATTAGCTCTTTAACCTCAAAGGCCTGTGCGGCTCTTCCAATCTTTTCACCGAAGGAGCGGCAAGCCTTGTAATCGCCCCAATAAGGCATTTGGACGAGTGTGACCTTTCGGAAGAGCTTTCTCGCGTCTATTTTATCCGGGGTAAACTTTCTGAACTCTTCCCCAGGAACCACGGATACGTATGCCCTGTCTCCTATTATCTCGACCTGTACGACCTTGTCCGGCCAGCTGAGGTTTACATCAGCGTTTGTCAGCTCCCGAATCTTTGCCCCAAGCTCCCTGTTTACGTCAATGCTTGTGAAGGCATGCTTTCCTCTCCTCTTAGTCTTAACGGCAAAGGTCTCGTTTTCTCCTATGAGCGGTGCCACGCTCTCAGCGGTTTCAACGATTCTCTCAAGTTCTGCAGGGACTTCGACGAGAACTGGGATGCTTCTCTCCACCTCGGGAATCTCCAGTATCTTTCCTCCGGCTTTTTCGTCATCAGTCTCGACTATTACAAGCCCAGAATAGCCCATCGGCGATGTCCAGACGTTGGCATTGGGTATGATTTCCCTGATGTAATTGGCCGCAACGCTCTCCATGCCCCGCTGTGTTTTGACTATAAACTTCACTCTACCACCCCAGGTTGAGAATCGGTCGGGGGTTTAAAAGGCTGCTGGGAAGAGCATGCTTCAACTAAGTGGCCGAAGGTAGAATGGAGAATTGAGAGGCCTTCAGGCCTCCGGTTCTGCGAGGACCTTGATCTTCCTGATCTCAGCCCTCTTGATCGGGTATATCTTCCTGGCTTCTTTAGCTATCTCGGCTCCCATCTTCCCCGTGACTGCTTCCATTACGAAATCTTTGAAGTTGAGCTCCTCAGCCTTCTTGTATATGATGTCCCTTATGATCTCCCTGATGGCTCTCTCCTGGCTGGTCTGTATTCTCCTGTAGGCTATCACCATGCCCATTACGCGAAGCTTGTAGCCGTCTTTAGTTGTGATGTTGAAGATTCCGTCTATTCTGGTTGTTCTTCTTCTGACGAGACTCCTTATGTAACTCCTTGCGAGGGTGTGCCCCTTGAACTTCGTGTAGGCGTTCTGGCCCTTGACGTCGTATATCTTGAAGTAGAGTTTCACCTGTCCCTTTGTGAAGTCCCCTGTGAGGTCTTTAAGGGTGGTCTCTACGACCCTTCCAATAACCTTCTCTGGTTCATCGGCCGGTGTGAGGCCGATTTCCTTGCTTCCGAAGAAGTCTGGAGCATAGACCACGAACCACTCTTTCATCTTCCACTTATCCTTGGTAGCGGCAGCCCTCTTTCTTGGATTAGCCTTCGCCATTTTCACACCTCCATCTCAAACTTCAAGTGCTTCCTCCGCGATCTTGACCGAAAACACCAAATCGTCCAGCGCTTTGATGAGAGTCTCAATCTCACCCGAGTATTTAACCTTTGTTATTACATCCCCATTTTCCCATCTGGTTTGGACATTTAAACTTTTCTTTAGCCCGTCTGGCATGCCGTCGTTGTCAACTTCCACTGCCCCGGCCACGGCCCTGGCCTTTTCACCGTCCCCGTAGTGCCAGACTATCTCAGCTTTAGCTTCGATCCTCACCGCCTTTCACCTGCCTCCCGAGGGCTTCGTTGAAGAGTTTTATGAACTCGTCGATCCTTCCCTTCGGGAAGCGGATTCCAGCTGCTATTGCGTGGCCGCCTCCTTCACCCCCGAGCTTTTCGGCCACCTCTCTGAGAGCCTCCCCTAAGTGGTAACCCTTCTCAAGGGCCCTCTCCGTTGTTCTTGCCGAACCCTTTACGAGGCCTTCGTCCTCCTCGCTGTCCGCTATTACAACTACCGGCTTCTCCGGGTTGGCCAGGCCAGCGTTTATGGCTATGTTCGCGGCGATTCCGACGAGGGTGTCGCGTATGTTTCTGCCGGCGTAGAAAACGTAGGCGTGCTCACCTTCTTCTACCGAACTCCAGTTCTGCATGAGGAATCTCCTCGCTTCAATCTGCTCCTTTTTATATTCTTCGAGCATCTTTCTGGCTTTCCTGTAGGCATCTTCGTCTCCGAGGCAGATTGCAACCCCGAGGGTCCCGGCGTTTAAACGGCCGGTTGCGTTCAGGAGCGTGGCGAATTCCCTCGCCTCGTGTCTTGGGTCCCCCTCCGGATAAAGCGGGCTCACCACCACATCCCCGATGAGCCTGTCTATGGCTTCTCTGGGTGCCTCGTGTTTTATCATGTGCACAACGAGGGCATCGTGGAGCTTTCTCTTCTCCTCCTCGCGAAGCTGCCAGTAATGAACCTCCGGATCGAATCCCCTTGAGCGCAGCCACTCTATGGCTTTCCTCTCATCGCCGGTAATCTCCGGAAGTTCGGGGTTGGTCGAGTATGCAAGCATCTGATAGAGCGGCCTGCTCTCCCTTCCAAAAAGCCTCAGCTCTTTTCTGACTTCAAGTACCCCCTCTTTCTTCCCGTCTTCGATGATATCAAGGTTCAGTCCGTGGAAGGTTCCGTCAACCTCCTGCATGTCGCCAACAGCTCCAACGAGGGCTATATAGGAGAGATCCCTGTTTTTTCCATTTATTTCCTTTGCTATGAAGTAAGCAACTCCAGAGCCGCTTAAATCACGAACGCTGTTTGCTCCGAACGGAACGGGATTCACGAGGAGGTGGTCGCCCTCCTTGAACCCATCCCTCTCAGGGGGATGGTGGTCTGCAACCACGACGGTGGCGAAGTTTAGCTTTTTTTCTATAAGCTCGATTGAGCCACTCCCAAGGTCGCTAAAAACGTATATCTCCCTTTTTTCCCTTGAGAGTTCGTCTATAAGTTCTTCGCTTAGCTGCTTCACTATGCTTAGCTGAAAGTTTGCACCCTCCCTTGCCAGGGCCCTTGCGAGAACAGCCCCCGCGGTTATCCCATCGGCATCTCTGTGGGAGATCAACCTTATGGTGTGTCCTAACTCAACGTGCATCTTGATGAGCTCTGCCCCCTCGCGGACCCTCTCTAAGAAGGCGTCTCTGTCCATTTTACCACCTTATAAGAAGGAAAGGGGGTCAGCGAACCAGGAGTTTGGCCTGCTCAGGATCGTAGCGCCACTTCGCTGGAAGCTTGCCGGTTCTCCTGTAGTACTTGACAAGCCTTCTAATCTTGCTCTCGGTGAGTTGGAGACCTCTCCTGGAGTGCCGGTCCTTCGGGTGCATCTCGAGGTGCTTCCTGAGATTGACGGCCTTTCTGATAAGGGCCATGAGGTCCTCGGGAATCTCCGGGGCGAGGCCGTTCTCCTCGAGGATTTTGGTTATCTTCTTGCCGGTTATGAGCTTGACGCTCGGGATTCCGTACTGGTCCCTTAGAATGGTCCCTATCATCGCCGCGCTGTGGCCCTCCTTCCTGAGTTTGACAACGAGCCCTTCAACTTCTTCTGCTGTGTAGTCCACCCACGTGGGCGGGGCCGTCCTCGGCGGCCTTTTAGAGCCAGACTTACCTCTCTTTCTTGCATGTATCCTTGCCATACAATCACCTCCGGGTGACGGCCAGCTCCCGCCAGCCGTCCCTTCGACCGGGAATCGTGGGGAAGTTTAAAAAGGTTTGCCTCGTTTAACGTAGGTCCTTCCAACCTTTGTGTATTCTTGTAGCCACAAATTAATGGCCTCTGAGGGTGGATAGTTCGTTTTTAGTTCGATGGCTCTTTGGAGTTTTTCTGATTTCCTGAATGCGGTAAATCCAACCTTCTCGGAAAAAAGGAGAACGTCTCTAAATCGGGAAATCCGCAGGATAAACATATCAACGTTCGAGGTGTATTCTCTCCCCCGAATTGTAAGTTTGTAACCCCTCGAGTATAGCCTTCTAATCTTTGAACTCATCCCTAATTGTTGGAGGAGTTTTTTAGTAAATTTCAAAGTGCCCACATCTGAGTTCACCACACCAACTCTAACCTCAAAGGATTTTCCTGTGTATATCGTTGGGAACCCTTCACTATCAAAAAATCCCCTGAGGAATTCCCTCGGATATTTTTCGGCCAAGAAAAACAAATTCTCTTTTGAACTACTCAAGAGTTGAAATAATGTCTTGTTGCTCCCTTCAACATAAAACCTGTCCACGCGCGTTGAATCCCTTTCAAAACCCAGAGTGGCTTTGATCCCGAGACGTTCAAGGGAGCTGGCAAACGCCTCCGCAAACTCTTTATCAACAACTTTAAGTTTGATAAGGTAGCGTCCATTGCTTTTCTTGTGGATACTACCATCACCCATGTAAACCCCGATTACATAGGAAAGCTCTGGGGAGGGTTCTGTTGAAACATGCTTAATTCTGTTAAAGGGGCTGTGTGTCCCTTTACACCAGCGAATAACTGTCGCCTTTGATATTTGAACATTGTATTCATCCGATATCGCCTCAACAATTTTTCCATAACTGTGCCCCTGAGAACGAAACGCCCTCACCTTACCTATTACCTCCTGAAGTTCATTGACATCGAGGTCCTTAAGTCTTCTCATAACCATCAATCACAGTAAATACAGAGAATATAAAAACCTTGCTCCTCCGCACGCGTGGGAGTGTCAAAAGGCATGTATCAATCACCAACAATGAACCCCAACGCACAAAAATGAACCTGGTAGCGGGGGGAGGATTTGAACCTCCGACCTCCGGGTTATGAGCCCGGCGGGCACTCCTAGCTGCCCCACCCCGCTGCGCGACCCGTTAGTTAGTGAACCGTGGGGAGGTTTATAAATTTTGCGGGAGGGTTTATAACTCCAATCGTTTCAGTTCCCCTGGTGGTAGAATGTACCTGACCAAAGAGGAGGAGTTGATCTTAGCAGGAGAGTACGGCTATGCCCTTCAGAAGG